>DATEHJ010000238.1:0-2303 GCA_035279645.1 Gemmatimonadaceae bacterium | reverse complement strand
CTGATTCAGCAACAGCTCCTCGCGCCGAGTGCCCGAGCGATTGATGTCGATAGCCGGAAACACGCGCCGATCGGCGATCTTGCGATCGAGGATGAGCTCCATGTTGCCGGTGCCTTTGAACTCCTCGAAGATCACCTCGTCCATCCGAGATCCCGTATCGACGAGCGCGGTCGCCACAATGGTGAGCGATCCGCCTTCTTCGGTGTTGCGCGCGGCCCCAAAAAACCGCTTGGGCTTCTCCAGCGCCTTCGAGTCGACACCTCCAGAAAGGATCTTTCCGGAGTTCTTGATCACGACGTTGTGCGCACGCGCAAGACGCGTCAGCGAGTCGAGAAGAATGACGACGTCCTTCCCGTGCTCAACGAGCCGCTTCGCCTTTTCGATCACCATGTCGGCAACTTGCACGTGGCGATCGGGTTCTTCGTCGAATGTCGAGCTGATAACTTCGGCCTTCACATTCGCCTGCATGTCGGTGACTTCTTCGGGCCGCTCATCGATCAATAGCACGATGAGCGCAACTTCCGGATGATTCTCCTGGATGGCGTTGGCAATTTTCTGAAGGAGAATCGTCTTGCCCGCACGCGGCGGCGAAACAATCAGGCCGCGCTGTCCTTTTCCGATCGGCGCAATGAGATCGACGAGGCGCATGCTGAGGTCGCCGTCCAGGGTCTCGAGTCGCAGTCTTCCTTCCGGGTACTTCGGCCTAAGATTGTCGAAGGCGATGCGCGTCTTTGCGCGCTCCGGCTCGTCACCGTTGATGGACTCGACTTTGAGGAGCGCGAGATAGCGCTCCCACTCCTTAGGCGGTCGGACTTGACCTCGTACGGTGTCACCCGTGCGCAGATCGAACCGTTTGATTTGAGATGGTGAGACGTAGATGTCGTCGGGACCGTACAGGTAGTTCCAGTCCTGGCTACGCAAAAAGCCATACCCCTCTGGCAGCACCTCGAGCACGCCCTCGCCGGTGAGTATCTCCCCGCGATCGAGCAACCGCTGCTCGATGCGAAAAATGAGATCCTGTTTACGGAGTCCCGAGTCGTTTTCCGCTCCCAGCGTGTCGGCGAGTTCACCGAGCTCGGAGGAGGACTTGCGCTTCAACTCAGCGATGTTCACGGACGAAGTCGGCGACTGAAGCATGCCTCGCGCGGAGAGCGCGTGCGATGGGAAGGCCTGATGCTTGGGCTAATGCAGGAATCCACGCTGGGATATCGCGCGAGATGGGCGCGAGAAGGCAGGATAGCGGCACCGTCCCCAGGCGGTGCGCCGCCTTCGGCGGCGGGAGGAATTACGCAAGAGCGATAGGGGGAGTGTAACGCTCGAAGCCATGCGAAGCTATCGGCGCCAGTTGGGAGGGTCAAGGGCGCCAATTTGACAAATCAGAAATGGACGTAACGAAGTGGTCTTCGGTGCAAGTCGGCGATGATGAGCGTCATCTCACGCCGCGTGTTGGCGACGGCTTGCAACAGCGCGGAGTCCGCGCGCGCGCGACCGAGCGTCCCATCAGGTGACGTCATTCGCGCCCCCAGGAGGTCGAGCTCATTGCGAATGTCGGCGACTTCGCGGAAGAGCGAACTGTCTCGACGGAATCGACCGAACGAGCTCCGCGGACTCGACATGAGCGCGCGCACCGAGTCGGCGCGGGCCATCGTACGCTGGGCCCCGCTGACGAGGGACGCGCGATCGCTCAGGGCGCGACCTACTGTTCCGCCAGGCTCCGACAACCGCGAGATAACGCGGGCCGCTCGAGATTGAAGTCGCGTCAGCTGCATCCCACCACCCTCGATGCCGAATGCACCGAGTGATCCTTCGACGCCATGCAGCTGATGATCGAGCAGTTTCACGTTGTTGATGATTTCGGGAAACTGTCGTGAGGCAATCGCGAACTCCGACGTCACCGTCTCGAGATCGGGCTGTGGAAGCGTTCGCAGCGTATCGCCGGCCACGACACCGCGAGTGGCGGTCGTCCCAATCGACAGATAGACAACGGGAGCGCCGAGGAGCGTGCCGCCCGATCGAACCTGTGCGGTCGAGTTGAGTCGGATCTCCGGCAACGCACTCGTAAGGACGTCCATCACGATCAAGAGTCGATTCGAATCGGCGGCACTAGGCGGAAGAAATCGGACGTCTTTGACCACACCGACCTTCTGTCCACCAAGCCAGACTTCCGAGCTTCGAATGATGCCGCGCGCCTCGCCGGTCAGGGCGAACAGCCGAAATGTTTTTCCGTGGAGACTGCCGACGCGGGCGAAGACGAGGACGACAAGTGCCGCGCCGGTGAGCACGGCGAGCGCGATGAGCCCGAA
>DATEHJ010000237.1:0-5726 GCA_035279645.1 Gemmatimonadaceae bacterium | reverse complement strand
CGCGAGCTGGTCGGGAAAACGTGACGGGCTCGCGCAGATGGGGTGGGGGCTCGCCGTTGTCTATGTCGGCCAGCAGACCTGGGGCCGGACGCCAGGTAAGGCCGAGGTAGTCACGAAGTACGTCAAACGTCGCGTTAGGCACGTGCGGCATAGCCATGGGCGCACAATCGCGAGTTTCGTGACCAAGCGCGTGCCCATGAAGGTCCTCGTCGAGCCGCGCGCGGAGCCGGGCTCGAGCTGTTCGACACATTTCGTGAGCGGCGCGCGCGGGCGAGCGGACGCGGACGACGCGATCACGCGGACAGTGGCCGAGGGCTTCCCGCGCGGCACCGTGATCTTTCTCGACGTCGAGCACATGAGTGTCCTTCCCCAGGCGATGCGGGATTATTACCGCGAGTGGACGGCGCGCGTGCTCGCCGATGGACGGTATCGTCCTGGGTTCTACGCGCACACCGCCAACGCCGCGCTCATTTATCGCGACGTCAAGGAAGTTTACGATTCACTCAACGTCAGCGGCGAGCCGCCCTTCTGGGTGGCTGGAAACACAGCCGAATTTGCTCGGGGAAAGGCACCGACAGGTGTCGGCCATGCCTTTGCGGCGGTCTGGCAGGGAATGATTGATCGCGTCGAGGAGCGCAATGGCCACAGGCTCCCGATCGATGTCAGCGTCGCGGCCACATCGTCACCGTCCGCCGCGCTCGCGGACTGAGCCCCGCGAAAATTCGGGTGTCGTTAGGTAGGATCTAGCTGTCGCCGTCCAATGCGCGATGTGACGAGCTCTGTTCGTGTACCGCTTCGCGTAACCCCAGCGAACAGGCCGGCTTGGCGACGCGGAGCCCGCCCGCCAGCTCTCGCTCGAGCTGTGCGCTCACCGTCGGCGGCAACGACGACCCACGCACGGCAACCCGCAACGCGTCGCTGAGGAAGGTGAGCTCGAACAGGAGGAGTTCCCATGTCCCACCCTGATGCCCGCGAAACCGCCCATGATCGATGGCGGCCGCGATGACACCATTCCTTGCACCGGATTCGTGCGGATCTCGAGAGTGTCCTCCGGTGACGATCGCCGCCGAGACGAGGGCGGCGGCCAGGCGGCGCAGCTCTCCGTATCGATCGTCGAGCGGCATCCCCGCCCACGGCAGCGCGTGCGCGGCAGAGTCCCACCACTCGGCCATTACTCGATCGATTAAAGCTCGCTCATCTAAGTCTTGCACCGCTGTACCCCTCGAGCCGTGATGTTCTACTCATATAAACGGCCGCTGAGGCCGGCATCGGCCAAGAAAACGGAGTGGGGAGAGGCAAGTAGCCCCTCCCCAACTCTGTATGCCCCACACTCCCTCGCCGCGCCCCCACCTACTGCGCTACGTTGCATCGCGCGGCACCCACTCGTTGTGCATTCCACGTGCCCACGGGGCGATCGACGATCGAATTGGAAAGAGCGCGTTAGTTACGCGCTGCGCAAACCTGTTCTTCCACAACGGCCGCACACTTTGTGTGCACATCTCGCCGAATTCTGTGAGTCACGTCACTAGGACCGCACGAATGCGTAACGCGCGCGCCTTGTTCGCGCTGGGTCTCTTCGTCGTCGCCTGTGAAGCGGTCGTGAACGAGGTGCGGGTAGAACCGGGCGCATCGCCGCTCAAACCGGTGTTCGTGCTGACCGATACCACCGGCCGTGCCCCAAGCGGCACGATCTACGGCCTC
Organism: Gemmatimonadaceae bacterium; assembly: GCA_035279645.1. Taxonomy (GTDB): domain Bacteria; phylum Gemmatimonadota; class Gemmatimonadetes; order Gemmatimonadales; family Gemmatimonadaceae; genus AG2. Next base: position 4,025 of record DATEHJ010000237.1, on the reverse strand, counting down.
TCAGTAGTAACCTGTCGAAACGACAACGTGTTATGGCAGATCGCGGCGACGGGATCCAACAACTCACCGTCCCGGATCGTGTATGGCGAGGCACCGCCAGGGTACGCGGTGAACGCTGGACCGGCAGCCCTCCGACCGGGCTGTTATGACGTCTTTGTCACTGATGGGCGGCGCGCTCGCTTTCGCGTCGACGCCACGGGCCGGGTCACCCCAAACCCCGACACGCGGCGCGACACGACCCGCCGCTAGGCGAGTTACTGGACTACGATCGTCCCCGACATGTAGGAGCCGTGGATTGAGCAGTGATATTTGTAGGTGCCCGCGGCCGTGAACGTCCGAGACCATGTCCCCGATTGCTGCGATCCTGAGGTGGTGGCGTCGTCGAACAGGATGTCATGTGCGACGCACGTCTGGCCACCATAGCCATCCGAGCCGCAGGTATTCCACGTCCACGTCACCTTCGTGTTGACCGGAACAGTCGTGGTCAGCGGGTCGAAGTAGTTGTTCGTGACCGAGATAGCGTTGGTCGTGGTCGGCGGATTGTTCTGCGGGGGATTGTTCTGCGGGGGATTGTTGTTGTTGTTGTTGCTGGGACCAGTGCTGGATCCGCCGCAACCTGCCGCAGTGAGCAGCAGAAGCAGCGTAAGATGCGCGGCGTGCCGCATGATGCCTCCAAAAGGAACGAAAGAGTTCGCCAGTTCGAATCAGGCGGTGTCTCAGATCGTTCCCAATGGATGGACTCCCTGGTGTTTTCTTAGCGGCTCGCGTTGCGGAGTAGCTCGTCGATCTCGCGTGGCGGCACCGGGCGACAGAAGACGAATCCCTGCGCGAAGGCGCAGCCCATCTCCTTCAGAAGGCTCGCCTGTTGCTCGGTCTCGACCCCCTCGGCGATTGGCTCGAGGCCAAGATTCCGAATCAGGGTGATGATCGTCCCGACCAACTGCGCCTGGCGGACGTCTTTTCCCATCTGACTCACGAAGCTTCGGTCGACCTTGATGCCATCGAGTGGTAGGCGCCCGAGGTAGGTGAGAGAGGAATAGCCAGTTCCGAAATCATCCATGAAAACCTGGACGCCGAGCCGGCGGAGATCGCCGAGAGTCCGCATGGCGAGCTCGATGTCCTCGAGCATGATGCTCTCCGTGATTTCGAACTTGATGCGGCGCGGCTCGAAGGAGAGTGACTCGAAAAGCTCCTTCACCTGCTGAGCGAAATCACACTGCGTGAACTGCTTCGGCGAGATGTTGATCCAAACCGACTGTGGTGCCGCGTAGCCGAAATCCCGTTCCCACGATTTGAGTTGCTGGCACGCTCGCGAGATCACCCACTTTCCGATTTCACCGATGAGGCCCGTTCGCTCGGCGATCGGAATGAAGTCGAGCGGAGCGACGAGTCCGCGATCGGGATGCTGCCATCGGATCAACGCTTCGACGGCGACGACGCCGCCTGTCGAGAGCGAGAACACCGGTTGGTAGTGAAGCGTTAGTTGATCCCGCTCGATGGCGCGACGCAGATCCATCTCCAGACGCAGGCGCTCCATCGCCGCGGTGTGCATCGCCGGATCAAAGACTTCGAATCTGCCTCGTCCATGTTCCTTGGCGCGATACATGGCGAGGTCGGCGCTGCGAAGGAGATGCTGTGGTGCGTCTTCGACGCGACCGGACAGAGCGATACCTATACTCGCCGAAGTGAAGACTTCGGAATCGCGAATGGTCATCGGGTTTCGCAGTGCCATCTGCAAGCGCTCGGCGACGCGCGCGGCGTCGCTGGGCTCGTGCACCTCCTCCAACAGGAGCGCAAACTCGTCGCCGCCCAATCGGGCGAGAGTGTCCACGGAGCGGAGGCAGCTCGCGAGGCGGCGCGCGACTTCGGCGAGGAGCTCGTCGCCGGCGAGGTGGCCGAAGGAGTCGTTGACCACCTTGAAATGGTCGAGGTCCAGAAAGAGGACCGCGAAGGAATCCTGGGCGTTGCGACGAGCGCGCTCCCCGGCATGTCGCAGCCTTTCGACAAAGCACGCCCGATTCGGGAGGCCGGTGAGTCCGTCATGGAGCGCGTCGTGCCGCAGCTGGCGCTCGATGCGTTCGGCTTCGACGGTACGTCGTTGGAGCTCGATCTCGGTAACCGCGGAGGCGGCGATCTCGGTGAAGTGCTCGATCTCGCTCGTAGTCCACTTGCGCGGCGACGCATCGATGGCGACGACGAGGGCGAGGGGCTCGCTCGTGGTGCCGGCGACAGAGGTGCCGAGGAATCCGGCGACACCTAACGACTTCGCCGAATCATCGTCGTTCGCGTTGGGCATTGAGCGCGCGTCGTCGATCGTGAGCGCGCGGTTGGAGGCGAGCACCTGGCTTGCCAGCCCCAGGCGAAAGAGCGCTCCTGGATCGCGAGAGAGCCAGGAGTGCGCGTCACTCCCTCCCGCGAACGAGCGGCGATCCTGCCCGAGGAGAATTACGGCCGCCGACGGAACGCGTAGGCTGGTGGCGATGATGCGCGCGACGCGTTCGAGCGCAGCCGCCAGAGCGCCGTCCAATCCGTGGGCGCGTTCCGCCCCCGCGCGCAGGCGTTCCGCACCCGGAGGGCGTGTTTTCGTGGCGGCGTCGATTTGAGGGCGCGGCATCTCTGAATTGACGGGCACCTCCGTCGTCCGTAACTGAATGTTTGTGATCTCTTTGTAGCCGGCCGGCGTGTCCATCTCGCGAGGCCACTTCGACTTCGAGATCGGCTTCGACGTCGACGACGGTCCGAGTGTGAGCTCTTCTCCAAACATCGTGGCTGCCCGGCATCGTGCCTTTCATCGTCTTTCGAACGTCAGATACCGATACAAGCACCCGTGCGCGGCGCCGAACGCCGCGTGCGGTCTTTCACACGCGCGATGATTCCATCCGACGAGCACGTCGAATCCGCCGAAGTCGCAGGCCTCCGCTACGTCACGGATGCAGCACCTGGCATCCGTCGCAAGCGGAAGGGCCGCGGCTTTGCCTATGTCGGCACCGACGGACTCGAGATTCGCGACCAGTCTGTGCTCGAGCGAATTCGCAAACTGGTAATTCCGCCGCGATGGAGCGAGGTCTGGATCTGCCCAAATCCCTCGGGCCACCTGCAGGTGACGGCGCGCGACGCGCGCGGCCGGAAACAGTACCGGTATCATCCACGCTACCGGGCGGTGCGTGATGAGACCAAGTTCGGGCGAATGATCGCGTTCAGCGAGATCCTGCCGCGCATTCGCGAGCGCGTCGAGCGGGACGTCGCTCTTCCCGAGCTCTCACGCGACAAGGTGTTGGCAACCGTCGTGTGGCTGCTCGAGCGCACGTTGATCCGCGTCGGCAACGACGAGTACGCGCGGGACAATGGCTCCTTCGGCCTAACGACGCTGCGTCAGCGTCACGTGACCGTATCGGGGGCGAAGCTTCGGTTCGAGTTCCGCGGCAAGAGCGGGATCGCGCATTCGGTGGCGGTGACCGATCGCCGCATCGCGCGAATCGTCCAGCGCTGCCAGGAACTCCCCGGACAGGAGCTCTTTCAGTTTCTGGATGACGAAGGCCGCCGCCAGTCCGTCGACGCCGGTGACATCAACGACTACCTGCGGCGGATCACGGGCCGACAGGTGACCGCCAAGGACTTTCGAACGTGGGCTGGCACCACCCTCGCGGCGACCACGCTGCGCAGTCTGGGTCCGTCCACCTCCGAGAAACAGGCGAAGGCGAGCGTCGTCGCGGCGGTCGACCAGATTTCGAAGCGATTAGGCAACACGCGCGCCGTGTGCCGGAAGTACTACGTGCATCCGGCGATCCTCGAGGCCTATCTCGAGGGTGTGACGATTCCACCGACGCCCGAGATGCGGCAGCTCCGCAGTGCCGGCGGTCGCGCGGCGCTCCGCCGCGACGAGGTTGCCGTGGTCGCGTTGCTCAGAGAGCGCGGCAAGGCCGAGCCGCTCAAGCTGGCGAGCGACGACTCCGGAGAGGGCGAGATGAAACCAGAGACCTCCAAGCGGCACCACGACGCGGCGTAGCTCCCCGACCACGCGGAGG
>DATEHJ010000236.1:0-7676 GCA_035279645.1 Gemmatimonadaceae bacterium | reverse complement strand
TAGGCCGACCGCGCGCTGTCGCGCTGGTTCAGCCGATCGAGCGCGCGGGCTAACAACACGAGACGCGTCGCGCGAACGCGCGCGTCAGTCGCGCGACGCATCGCCGAGTCCGCGAACGACGCCGCACTCACTGTGTCGGTTCCGCGCTCGAGCGCACTTCGCGCAAGCAGCTCGTAGCCCGCCCCGCCAAATTGTGTTCCGAGCCACGGCTGGCCACGAAGCAAGCGATCGACCTCGCTCCAGCCGTCCCATCCAGCGGCCGCCCGCGCCGCGAGCAGCACGGCGGCCGGCGTGCGGCGCGCCGGATCGCGCAACACCGGCGCTAGTAATCGCGTCGCTTGCCATGCGTGCCCTGCCTGCAGCGCACGCTCGGCGGCCACGAGCGTCGTGTCCTTCGCGACATCGCGGGCGAGCGCGACTTCACCCCCCGCACTTTCCGGCGAGCTGTCTCCACACGCCGCCACCGCGATTGTAAGGCAAAGCGCAACGAGAACGCCAATTCGAATCATGCCAAGCGAGCGGAGGTGACCACAATGCAGACGCGCATGGAATGCAAGCTATGCACACCCCATGCGCGCAACGTTCTTCTTCCTAACCCCTAGCCCCTATTCCCCTAACCCGTCGCTAGCGGTCCGCGGTCGCCGAAGGCTTCTCCATCAACCAATACGCGAACCATTGTCGAAGACGTCCGAGACGGTCGACCAGCAGCCACGGCTCGCCTGAACGTGACAGCTCGTGCGTCGAGCGTGGATAGCGAATCAGTTCCACGGGGACGCCCTGCTTCTTCAGCGCCATGAACCACAGCTCCGCGTTGCCCATCGGCGTGCGAAAATCATCTTCGGACTGCACGATGAGCGTCGGCGTCTTCACCTTCGCGACGTGACGGATCGGCGAGAGTGAGTCATACATCGCGAAGTTGTCCCATGGCTTGCCGTAAAACTCGAATTCGGTGAGACCCTGCGCGTCCGACGCGCCATACCAATAGCTCCACTCGCTGATCATGCGGTCGGCTTCCGCCGCCTTGAAGCGATTCGTCTTCGTCTCGACCCACGCCGTCATGAAACCACCGTACGATCCGCCAGTGACACCCATGCGCGTCGAGTCGACATCCGGCCGCCTGGCGACGACGTCCACCGCCTTCATGAGATCCTGATAATCTTCCGCCCCCCAGCGTCCGCGCGTGCTGAAGGTGAAGTCGGCGCCATAGCCGCTCGATCCGCGCGGATTAGTGAAGAGCACGAACATTCCCGCAGCGGCGAGATTCTGGAACTCGTCGAACCAGTTCTCGCCATACGCGGAGTGCGGTCCGCCGTGAATGTAGAGGACGAGCGGATATTTCTTGCCGGGCTGATAGCCGTACGGTTTCATCAGCCAGCTTTCGATCTCGAGTCCGCCAACGGACGGATATGTGAACCGCTCCGCATCCGACCAGGCAACCTCGGAGTCGATCTTCTCGTTGAAGGTCGTGAGCTTTCTCTCATTGCTGCCGTCGGCGTTGGCGACGAATAACTCCGTCGGGTGCGTCAAATCCGTGGCGACGAAAGCGACCGTCCTTCCCGTCGCGTCGAAGCTCGCACCGGCGAAGCGACGACGGCCGCCAAGGACTTGCGTCATCTTCTTCGTCGCGGGATCGATCAGGAACATGCCGCTGCTGCCGCCGACGGAGGTCGACATCGCGATGTTGCCGCCTTCCAGCCACTCGATGTTTTCCGGCTCGTAGCGGAACGAACCCAGAATGTTCTCGGGCGTGCCGCCAGACGCCGCCACAACGTAGACGCGCGCGCTCTTCGTCCTGCCCGGTCGGCCGATGAAGGCGATACGCTTGCTGTCCGGCGACCACGTGATGTCGCTCTCGAGTCCCATCCACGTCGCGACTTTGCGCGGCGTACCACCGGCAATCGGAATGACGAAAAGGTCTGCGTCGTTCCGATCGACGTCGTCTCGCTTCTTGTCGTATGGCAACTGCGCGATCGAGTCCCGCTCCGTCTCGGCGACGGAGTCGGGACGCAGTTGCGCGTCGGCGACAAAGGCAATCCACTGGCCGTCGGGTGAAACAGCGGCGGCACGATGGGAGTAGCGCGTATCGGTGATCCGATGCTTCGCCGAGCCGTCGAACGCCTGCGCCCAGATCTGCGCCGGACGCCAGTGCCGCGCCTCGCGAGGTCCAGCCACGAAACCCAAATCGTTCGACTTGTAGCGCATGTCGTAGACTTGCCGCCCGTCGAAGCGAGCCGGATCGCTAGGCTTGGTGACTGCGCCGTACGGGGGGCGAGCCATGGGAAGCATCTTCGCGTACAGATCGTCCGCGCGTTTCGCGCTATCCGACGGGACGGAATCGCCCTCACTCCACACCGCCAGGCGACCGTTGCTCGTCACCGAAGTACCGCGCGGAAAATCCTGCTGCTGGAATGCCTCGCCCCCCGGTTGGTCCATGCGCAGCATCCACGTCGGGCCCTTTCCGCCTGGGCGAGTAGACGTGAAGAGAAGGTATTTCGCGTCCGGGGACCAGCGCGGATTGCTGCTCTCGGTGCTGGGCGATGTGAATCGCACTGCCGGCCCGCCGCTCGTCGGCACGACCCAGACCTCACGGTGGTACTTGTTGTCGTGCTCATTGATCGTCTGCACCGTGAAGGCGACGCGTCCACCATCGGGCGACATCGCGGGCGCGCTGAGCGTCGAGAGCTTGTACCAGTCTGCGAGTGCGAAGGCGCGCTTCGACGACTGCTGCGCGCCGAGCACGACGAGAGGAGTGGTGAGGGCGGCGACAGCCGCCAGGGTCCAGCGCATTGATGGTCTCCGGAGACAGTGGCTAGTGGCGAGTGGCTAGTGACTGGTGCGCCTTAATAGTGCCTCGCGGCGTCACTAGTCACTAGCCACGAGTCACTTGTTCCTCACATGCGCGATGGCGCTGATCTCCACCAGAATGCCCCGCAGATTCGCTCCAATGGCCGTGCGAGTGGGATATGGTGGCCGAAGCGTCTCCTTGTAGATGTCGTTGAATTTTCCCCAATCGTCGACATCGGCGAGGTAGACCGTCATCGAGACGACGTCGTCGAGACTCGCGCCGGCGGCGCCCAGCGCCTCCTTCACATTGGACAGCGTTTGCCGGACCTGGCTGTCGATGTCGTTCCCGGGGAGCGCGCCCGTCCGCGGATCACGCGGTACCTGGCCGGAGACGAACACGAGGTCGCCGGCGCGGACGGCAGGAGAATACGCCCCAGTCGGTTTCGGCACGTCGCCGGAAAGGAAAAAGGGCTTCCAGGAGCGGGAAGTGGAGGTTTCAGGCATCGTGCACACTCGTGAAGAAGAGAGTAGGATGGAGCAGTAGGAAACGTGGACCAAACATATTCTCCCCTGCCACGCCCGACTCCCGTGACCGACCTTTTCTCCGAGCTCGAGACGCCTGTCCCCATCGTCGATCTCGACCGGCTCGAGCGCAACCTCGATCGTGCGGCTCGTTATGCAGCCGGGCACCGGCTCGGCCTGCGTCCGCACATCAAGACGCACAAATCGCCGCGACTCGCCGCCGAACAACTCAAGCGCGGCGCCGTGGGGCTCACCTGTGCCACGCCTTACGAGGCGGAGGTCATGAGCGAAGTCGCCGACGACATCCTACTCGCGTACCCGCCGGTGGGGCCGTTGCGCGCGCGGCGTCTCGCGGCGCTACCCGAGCACGTGCGTCTCACGGTCGCGCTGGACTCGGCGACCGCCGTCGACGACCTCGCCGGCGCGGCGCGCGCCGCCGATCGCGAGATCTCTGTTTACGTCGAGCTCGATCTCGGAATGCATCGCGTCGGTCTGCCGGTCGTGGACGATGCGCTCGCGCTCGCGCGGCGCGTCCGCGACTCGGCGCCACTCAACTTCGGCGGCATCGCGTTCTATCCGGGACACATTCGCGAGGCTGTCGATTGGCAGGAAGCAAAGCTCGACACGTTGCGCCAAGGGATTGGCGACGCGTTATCCCGCTTCGAGCGCGCCGGTCTCGTTCCGGCGGTGGTGAGTGGCGGCTCGACGCCGACGATGTGGCGCACACACGAGCTGCCCGGCGTGACGGAGTTTCGTCCCGGCACGTACATCTTCAACGACCGGAGCACAGCGGAGATCGGCGCCTGCGAGTGGGATGATTGCGCGCTCACGGTGTTGGCAACAGTCGTGAGCACCGCCGTCCCTGGCCAGGCGGTGATCGATGCGGGGAGCAAGGCGCTAGGACGCGAGCCCTTCCGTGGTGGCGCGGACGAGGGATTCGGCTCCCTCCTCGAGCACCCCGAGGTGGTCGTGAAAGGGATGTCGGAAGAACACGGTCTGCTCGACCTCAGCCATTCGTCCTGGCGTCCGACCGTCGGCGAGCGGCTGCGCGTCATCCCGAACCACGTGTGTATCGTGGTCCACTTGAACGATGTCGTGTTCGGTGTTCGCGGCTCGGGCGTGGAGACGAGTTGGCCGGTCGCGGCGCGTGGGCGCGGCTATGCTCTCTCGTTAGGTGCCGCCGAGGTAGCCTAACGTGTAGAGAGGTTGCTAGACGCTGACGTCGGTCGCGCGGCGCGCGGCGTTCGTTGCCGGTGCTGCCTTACGAAGCGCGTCGCTGCCGGTCCCGGAACGCGAGCGCGCGGCGATCGCTGGCGCATCGTCGCCGAACAAGAGCACGGCATCGGGTGGCAGCGCGGCGCGCGTGACGCGACCGCTCAAGGGCGTGTCGAGCCCGGCGCGCTCCGCGGCCGCGATCGCTCCCGCGCTCGCGAAGAGGTAACATCCGTGACGCGTCGAGCCGCGGCTCCTCGCCGGCACATGAAACCACACGACGGCGCGCTCATCTCCATCGCGCGCCGCGCCACGTCGCTGTACGATGTGTGGGACCAGCGCATGACAGTATTCCACCGCTTGCGCGACGTCCTCGAAGTAGACTGCCTGATACGCACCGATCATCGCTGATATCGTCACCATTTTCACGTGCCCGCGTCGCCTTTCCGATGTATAACAACTCCGGTGATCGAGAGCCAGCCGTGAGAGCGAAGGGCACAGCGAGCGCGGCCGCTGGAACTTTTCTTCTCCGCAACGCAACTCGTTAGGTAATCAACGCAACCCGACGAAACGCTCCGATGTCCGGCGTGTACCCTCTTCGTAACGCGTGCAAGCGAGCGCCCCGATGATCGACCCCTTCGACGACCTCGACGATGAATTTCCGCTCGGCGACGGAACGGCCGACACCGCCGTGTCCGTCATGTGTCCGTACTGCGGCGAGGAGAACACGATAGCGCTCGATCCCGGCAGCGGCGGTGACCAGGATTACGTTGAGGACTGCCAGGTGTGCTGTCAGCCGTGGCGCGTACGCGTACACTACGACGAGCACGGCGCCGCGTCAGTTGTGATCGAGGCGGAGGCGTCGTAGCCCCGGACGATTCAGGAGCTCTCTGGGCGAAAGATGAGATCGACCGCGAGCCAGAGAGCTTTCGTCGTCGGGTACAGGAGAACGGGAGCGATCCCGGCGAGCGCCACCGTGATTCCCGTCAGGATATTCCATGGCGGCGTCGGCAGGGTTATCAACAGGCCGACGACGAACGCCAGCACCGCGACGAGCTCGGCGGCGACGAAGTTGAGCAAATACGCACCATAGAAGTAGTCACTCTCGCCGCGGTCGAGCGCGAGACCGCACGACGGACAGTGCGGCCGCATCCGCATGTAGCTCAACCACACCCCGCTCGCACCGCAGCGCGGGCAGCGCCGCCGAACCGCCCACGCGATCGGTTTTCGTCGCCGGGGCACGGGAGTGTCGGCGGGCGAGCTCACGCTAGTGTGCGGGAGCCATCGCGCCGCGTCCCTTGCCGGTGCGGAACAGGAACAATAGCACCAGCGATCCAAGGAGGACGGCGCCGCTGAGCAGATAGAGCTTCGAGAAGGCGAGCACGCTCGCTTGCGCGCCGATTTGTCGGTCGAGCAGAGTGAGCGCCTGCTGATGCGCGAGCGTCGCGTCCATGCCGCGCGCCACGAAGCCGCGCGTGAGTTGATCGAGACGACCCAGCGAGAGCGGATCCATCGTCGTCACGTGCTCGTTCAGGAGCTGCTTCGTGTGCGTCGTGAATCGCGTGAGCAATGTTGCCATGATCGCGATCCCGAGCGAGCCGCCGAGCTGGCGCGTCAGGTTGAACATCCCCGTGCCCTGCGCCAGCTCGCGCACGTTGAGCTCGGCCATCGAAGCGTTCGTGAGTGGAACGAAGATGAGACCGAGTCCTACGCCGCGCAGAATAAGTGGCCAGAAGGTCTCATCCGGGCCGCTACCCAGTGTCATCCGCGACAGTAGCCACATTGATCCAAAGAACAAGACCGCACCGACGGACACTGTAGCGCGAGCGTCGAGCCGGTTGGCGTTTCTCCCCACGAACGCCATGGTGAAGGCCGCGGCCAACGCGCCGGGCAAAATGACAAGGCCCGTTTGGTTCGCCGTTAGGCCGTGCAGGCCTTGAAGAAAGATTGGCAGCACGAAGATCGAGCCGTAGAGCGCGAAGCCGAGCGCGGCCGCGATGCTGACGCCCGCTGCGAGTTGACGACTCTTGAGCACGCGAAAGTTGATCACCGGCTCCTTCGCCGTGAGCTCCCGCCAGAGGAGCAACACGAAGGACACGGCCGACACGACCGCCAGCGTCATGACGAATCGCGACTCGAACCAATCATACCGCTCACCGCGCTCGAGCATCCACTGCAGCGAGCCGACGCAGAGTGTCAGCAGGAGAATGCCCTGGTAGTCGATCGTCTCGGTGCGCTCCTGGTGCTCGGCGTTGTTGACGTAGGCCATCGTCATGATGGCGGCAAGGATGCCGAGCGGGATGTTGATGTAGAAAATCCACGGCCAGTCGTAGTTGTCGACAATCCAGCCGCCTAACGTTGGTCCGATCGTCGGGCCGACCATGACGCCGACGCCGAACATCGCTTGCCCGATGCCGATCTCGTGCGGCGGGAAAGCCTCGAACAGCGTGGCTTGCGCCGTAGAGAGAAGCGCACCGCCGCCGATTCCCTGCACCACGCGCCAGAACACGAGCAGCCCTAACGAGTGCGCCGAGCCGCAGAAGAACGAGGCGGCGACGAAGAGGAGGATCGAGCCGGTAAAATAACGCTTGCGGCCAAAATAGCCCGACAGCCATCCCGAGATGGGGATGACGACGACGTTCGCGATGATGTAGCCGGTCGAGACCCACGAGATCTCGTCGAGCGTCGCGCCGAGGTTTCCCATCATGTGCGGGATGGCGACGTTGACGATCGACGTATCGACCAGCTCGAGCACCGCCGCGAGGGTTACGGCGATGGCGATGAGATATTTGTAGCGGTACTTGTCCTCTGCCGCCTCGAAAGGCGCCGGGAACGCGAGCGTCTGGCTCATGGGGAGCTCTTAGGTGCGTGGTGCTAGGTGCTAGGGGCTAGGGTTTAGGACCAGGTGCGAGGCGCTTTTGCTAACACCTAGCACCTAGCACCTGCACCCAGCACCTAGCACCTAACGCGTACTGTTTCAGCTTTTCGCAGTCGGGCAGCTCTTCGTCAGGACGTGTGCATTCACCGACATGCCCGGGCGCAACGGACGGTCCGTACCCAGCCCTTTCGTTATGCGAATGCGGACGGGAACCCGCTGAACGACCTTCGTGAAATTCCCCGTCGCGTTGTCGGGGGGCAGCAGCGCGAACTTCGATCCG
>DATEHJ010000235.1:0-8113 GCA_035279645.1 Gemmatimonadaceae bacterium | reverse complement strand
CTCGAGATCGTCCGCCACTCGCCGCGCGAGCACGGGCCAATCCGAGGCGGCGATCGGACCGCGCGGCCAGCCGTTGTTCCGCGCGTCGATCCAGCCGTCCCAGAAGGTCAGCGCGATGTGCAGTCGCGCCAGCTCGGGTGCGGTACCGGTTGGAAAGTCGTGCTCGACGCGGTCGAAGCGGCGGCCGATCGCGTCGAACCGCTCGGCGTCGTGGTCCGCGGCATTCGCGCGCAGCTCGGAGACGAGAGTGTCGCGCGCTGATGCGTAGGTTAGCATATGGACTAATATGCTCGGCTCGCGCTGAGTTGCGAAGAGATCGGACTTCGCCTCATTGTACGGACGTGAACAATTCGTCGACGCCAGGGGTCCCCCGGAGGCTTGCAATGCGCCGTCTCTCCGCACTACTGGCCATCGTGATCTCGAGCGCCATCGGGCCCTGGCGGATTGCTCGTAGCCAGGCGCAGGAAGGAGAACGAACCCCACAGGTCGCGGTGGCGGTGAGAACCGAAGTAGTTGGGGTCGTCCGGGATCTGGAGACGGGCAGCGCGATCCGACAATCCCAGATATACCTGCCCTTCACCCAGCGCGACGTCGCCTTGTCGTCGGGCGATGGTATCACCGTCATGGTTCGGTTCAACGCGCCAACGATCGCGACCGGGGGCATCCGGAGCGAGATTCGCGCTCTCGATCCCAATCTCGCCGTCTTCAATTTGCGAACGCTCAACGACTACGTGGAGCGCAGCCGGTCATCGGAGCGCTTTGCCGTCGATACTTACGGCGCCATTGGCATCTTCAGTCTGGTGCTGGCCGCAATCGGCCTCGCTGGAGTTACCGCGTACGCCGTCGCCCAGCGTCGCAAGGAGATTGGTATTCGCATGGCGCTCGGGGCGCGCAAGGAGCAGGTGCTGGGGCTCGTTATGCGCGAGGGACTCGTGCTCGTCGGCGCCGGCACTGCCCTCGGCTTCGTCGGCGCATTCACGCTGGCCAAGCTTCTGTCGTCGTTCACGAGCGTGGTCGTCGAATCGTTGAGAATCGGGACCAACGATCCGCTGCTGCTCATCGGTGCGCCGCTCTTGCTCGCGGGACTGGCGGCGCTGGCGTGCTATCTCCCGGCGCGAAGGGCCACCGAGATCGATCCGTTGATGACCCTGCGCGAGGAGTAGCCACAGTCAGGTCACGCCGCCGAGAGTGATCCAGGATCGTAGACGAAGCGCTCGTGGACGATCTTGCCATCCTTCCAGAGTTGGAAGCTGAGCTGATCGAAGAGGAGTCGCGTGCCATCGGTGGTGACGAGGTCCTGACGCCAATTGATCACCGCGCGATCGCCGTCGACGACGACCGCCTGGGCGCGCATCTCGTTGACCTTCGCGATCGAGGCGACGAAGGCGCGCTCGCGCTCGAGGTTCGCGGGGAGGCCAACGGTCGGCGGATTGAGGTTTTCCTGCATAACGACGTCATCGGCGTAAAACTCCTGCATCGCGTCGAGGATGTGCCATTGTTCGGCGGTGGCGACGAGGTGCTGAACGCGGTCGCGGGTATCGATAGCGCTGGATGACATAGACTCTCCGAACGAGGTGAATACTGCTAAGAGCATAGTTGCTATGCGAAGTATATACTATGCGGTTCATGCGTTCCGATTCGGCCAACGACCTAGATGCTCCGCAAGGCGCCGCGGACCGTGTCCAGGAGCCCGATGAGGCGATCGAGGTCGCGCGCACCGACTGACGCCATCGTCGCCTCGTCGGCGGCGTCGACCAACGGGTCGAGCTTGTCGAGCAGCTTCCGCCCCGCGTCCGTCGCGTAACAGATGACCTGGCGCCGGTCGGGGACGCTGCGCTCCCGGCGAATCCAGCCTGCCTGCTCCAGCCGGTCGACAAGCCGCGTGATCGTCGTCCCCTCCTCGATCATTCGGTCGCGGATAGCGAGGGTGGGCACGCCGCCCGTGCCGGCGCCGCGGACGATGCGGAGCGCGTTGTACTGCGCGAGGCTCAGCCCGTGCGGCTCGACGACGCGCGCGATGGCGCGATGTACGACGGAGGCCGTGCGAAGGAGAGCGATCGCCGCTTCCTGGCGACGCGACCGAAAGGGCTTCCCCTGCCGGATCTCGCCGCGGACGCCGAAGGTTTTCGTGGAAGGCATTGTTAATGGCTCAGGCAATAGTTGCTATGCTAAGTTAATGCACCGCGAGCGGGCAAGGTTCCCGGCTTGGTCTTCTCGTCGCGATCCAGCACACGCGGGACGCGGGATGCGGGATGCGGGACGCGCCGATCGGCGGCGGCGGTACTGGTGTCGTCGCTTGCTCGGCCGGGGCGCCGGCCACATTCTTGTCGCATGTACACGGTGGAGGACTTCCGTGCGCGCTACTCTCGCGCGTCCGACCAGGATTTGCTGTCCCTCCTCGAGACGGATCCGGCGCATTTGACGCCGGAGGCGCGCGTCGCGCTCGCCGAGGAGGCGGAGCGACGCGCGTTGCGTCTTGGGGACCCCGTGCGAGGTGTGCCCATCCTCACCGAATCGCTCGAACCGTCGATCGATCCAAAGCGCAACTGGTACTACGCCAAGGCGCCGCTCGAGAATCGCCTCGGGGCTTCGATGATCGACGGGATCGTCGGCCTCGGACCGGTGATCTTCGCCGCGATTCTGGGATGGATATTTCATTTGGGGCAGCAGAGCCACGCGATTCAGGTCTTCAACATGATCGCCACGTCGGCGTGGGGGCTCTACTATCGATTCACCAAAGATGCACGTCTCAATGGCCAGAGTATTGGTAAGAAGATTTGCAACTTGATGGTCATCGACGTCGAGACGGGGGCACCGTGCTCCCTCGGTCAGTCGATCGGCCGAGCGGCGGTGCTTTTCTTCTTGAACGTGATTCCAATACTTGGCTGGCTGGTCGAGCCGATCGCGGTGCTCACCACGGACGATGGTCGTCGCCTCGGTGACCGTGCGGCGGGGACGCAGGTCGTGGAGGTGAGCAGGTACGAAGCGACTCGGTTCAGATTGCCGAGCGCGTGACCGACACGATCATCCGCGGCGCGACGCGGGCCGACATGGCGACCATCGGGACACTGGGCGCGATGCTCGTTCGTGAGCACTACGAGTTCGACCCGCAGCGTTTCATGCGCGCCACGAGTCGCACCGCCGAGGGCTACGGGTACTTCCTTGGCACGCAGCTGGAGAATCCGAGCGTCTGCGTCCTCGTCGCCGAGCAAGACGGCAAGGTCGTCGGCTACACGTATGCGACGATCGAGCCGCGGGACTGGATGTCCCTCCGCGACGCCGCCGGCGTGATCCAGGACATCATCATCGATCCCGAACACCGAGGTGGCGGCGTCGGGCGCAAGCTGCTCGATGCTACTTTAGCATTCTTACAATCGAAGGGAGCGCCGCGGGTCGTGCTGTCGACGGCGGCGCGGAACGAGGGCGCACAACGATTCTTCGCGAGCGCCGGCTTTCGGCCGACGATGATTGAAATGACGAAGGAGCTGTAAATGTCATCCCGAGGAGCGTAGCGACGAGGGATCCGCACTTCCTAGCTCAGCAAAGTGCAGATCCCTCGTCGCTTCGCCCCTCGGGATGACATGCTACTTGGCGACGATCGTCGCTTGCGACGACATCAATTGCCATACGCCGCCGCGGTCGACGTAGACGTGGGTGATCCGCTCCTCGACCAATCCTTTCTCGGTCGTGACCTTGCGCAGCGCAGTGGCGATGGCGATGGGGCCGGAGATGCGCACGGTGACCGCGCCGTGCTCCATCGCGGTGAACTTGTCCCCGCTGGCATTGCGGTCGGGGGCTTTGAGCACCGTAGCCTTGTCGATCATCTCACCGTGCACGCCGATCGCCATGAAGTCGTCGGCGAGGAGCGTGCGGAGCGCGGCGGTGTCGGCTTTGAGACGGGCGTCGATGTAGCTCTGTTCGAGCTTGTGAATCGCGGCTTCGACATCGGCCTTGGCGCCTGATTGGCGCGCCTGAGACCGCATGGCGCGGGGAGCGACGACGAGCGCGCTCAGCAGAGCGATTGCAACGTACCGACGCGTGGACATAACGCCTCCAGTGGTGGCGAATACCCTCCAGCGTGCGCGGCGCGTCCCGCTTCGCTAGAGGAAGGGGGCCAAGTGTGCGACGGCGTCCACGGGATCTGCGGTGATGTAGGGCACCACGTCGCCCAGCTTCGCGAAGAATGCTTCCGTGTCGCCCGTCGGCCTAACGATAGCGACGGGCTTGCCGGCGCGCAGGGCAAGCGCGACCTCGGACGCGGTGCCGGGATTCATGCCGCAGGCGATGACCGCGTCGGCGGCGGTGACGAGCACGGCGTTGCGCGCCTCGCCGAGTCCGGTAGGAAGGGCAATGCTCAGGT
Source organism: Gemmatimonadaceae bacterium (assembly GCA_035279645.1). Lineage (GTDB taxonomy): Bacteria > Gemmatimonadota > Gemmatimonadetes > Gemmatimonadales > Gemmatimonadaceae > AG2. The sequence goes on along the minus strand of DATEHJ010000235.1, from coordinate 3,753 downwards.
GCGAGGAGGCGCCCTCCTTGTCGGTGCCCGGTAGAATTCCGATGGCAATTCCATGCACCTCGGTGGCGCCGCGGGCGGCGGCGTCCATGACTCCCGCGTCGCGGCCGCCGGTCAGCGTCACCCAACCGCGCTCGGCGATTGCTCTGCCGACCTTCGCGGCGTCAGCGATGGCCGCGGGTGATGCATTTTCTCCGGGGCCGACAACGGCAATCGATGTCATTCCGAGGGAGCGAAGCGATCGAGGAATCTGTTATTCTTGACCGAGTCGCGTAAGAAGCGTGAAGTGCAGATCCCTCGCTTCGCTCGGGATGACATGCGAGCTTCGCTCGGGATGACATGCGAGCTTCGCTCCGGATGACAACTCAGAGCCTTGAAGAAGTCGCGGCTCTTCTCCGCGACGCAAAGCGTGTCGTGGTCTTCACCGGAGCCGGTGTCTCGGCGGAAAGCGGAGTCGCCACTTTTCGCCAGGCCGCGAACGCGCTCTGGAACGAGGTCGACGTCCGTAACTTCGCGTACCCGACGGGCTATCGGCGCAATCAGCCTGACGCCTGGCGGTGGTACCGCACTCGCGCGGCGAAGGCGCGGGAGGTCTCGCCTAACGCGGGCCACGTCGCGATCGCCGACATCGAGCGGCGCGTCGACGAGTTTCTCCTCGTGACGCAGAACATCGATAGCCTCCACCAGCGCGCGGGGAGCCGCAACGTTGTCGAGCTGCATGGGAATCTGCGCGAGCCGCGCTGCTTCGACTGTGGCGCGAGCTCGCCGTGGGTCGACGAGTCCGTGTGCGAGGCGTGCGGCGGGCTCCTCCGGCCGAACGTCGTGATGTTCGAGGAGGAGCTCCCTGCTGGCGCGCTCGATCTGGCGTGCGCGGCGGCGGAGTCGTGCGACCTGCTCTTCTCGGTCGGGACGTCGAATCTCGTCTGGCCGGCGACAGAGGTGCCGCGGTACGCCCAGCGCGCCGGCGCGCGCGTCGTGATCGTCAATCCTGACATGGAAGGCCAACCATGGGGGCATCACGTCACGCAGCTGATCGGAGCGGCGGGCGAAGTGTTGCCCCAGCTCGTTAGGCTCACGTGGCCATGACTTTACCACTGCTGCGATTCTACGAAGGGACGGGTACGGACGACCGCGGCCGCCGGCTCGAGGACGTCTGGCACTTCTCGGACGAGCAGCTCGAGCATGTGCATGATTACATCCAGTGGCTCTTTCCGCTGACGGAGCGAAGCGCGTTCAATCCGGGCGCACCGCTTGTCGACGAGGCCACGATTCAGAAGTTCAGAACAGATGCGACGCTCCGGAGCAACCTCGCGCGCTCGTATGAGAGGATGCGCGAGTTTTATCGCGATATGCAGTGGGTGACGCCGGGAAATCACAACTACCTTCGCCTAACGCGCATCCTCAAGTCGCTCACGCTGCTGGGCCTCGGCCATCGTGCGGCTGATCTGTTCGCGTGGCTCGAGGGCGTGTATGCGAAGCACGAGGACACGATCGGTCCCCGGACCTTGGCGTTTTGGAGGGCGGCCGCTGCCGCGGCACAAGGTGCAGATCCCTCGTCGCTTCGCTCCTCGGGATGACAGTCAGTGCAGCTTGCGCCGCCGCCTCACGCGTTGAATGATGGACGGACCATCGTAACGGAGGTCGCCGTGCCAGAGCTTCGCGACCCGTCCGCCGCAGCAACGGCGTCCGAGCCATTCACCTCGCGCTCCGGTGCCACAGGACGCCCGGTGCTGGTGGTGCTAGTGCATGGCATCGGCGGGAGCGCGAAGACGTGGGCGACGCTCGTCTCGTTGTGCAAGGCCGACCCTCGCCTCGCGCACGTCACCTTCGCGACGCTCGAGTACGCGACCGGGCTGGGTCGAGTCAATCCGTCGAGGCAGCTGCCGACCATCGAAACGGCCGCGGGTCAGCTGAGGGGATTCCTCGGCCAGTCCGATTACGCCGGCTACCGCGATGTCCGCCTCGTCGGGCACAGCCAAGGCGGGCTCGTCATCCAGCGCTATCTCGAGCAAATGCTCATCGACAATCGGGGCCGCGAGCTCGACCGCGTGCGGCACGTCATCTTCTTCGCGACGCCAACGCTCGGGTCGACGATCGCTGGTCCGCTGCGCAAGCTCCTGTTCGCATTCGTCGACAACCCACAAGAGCGGGAGCTGCGCGTCTTCAACGAGACCATTTCCCGGACGCGAAAGTTCGTGGAGGAGCGCGTGTCGAAGGCGGTTGCGCGAACGGAGAACACGGCGCCGATTCCAATTCACGTTTTCTTCGGCACGGAGGACAACATCGTCACGCCGCAATCGGCGATGGCATCCTTTTCGTCGTCCTACCCGATTCCCGGCGATCACTCGGGATTGATCAATCCGCCGAGCAATACCGACCCTCGATACACGGCCTTCGCTGACATGTTGCTCGCGCCGATCGGTCATCGGCACGTGTTCGAGATCGCGCGCAGTGAGTACGCGCTGCGACTGGAGCCCGCCGATCCGACGAAGCCATTCAAAGCGCCACTGCCCGGGGGCGAGACGCGCGACGTCACGACGGAATGCATCGCGGCCTACCGGCGGAAAGTGTGCTTCGCGCCGGCCAATCGATGCGAAGACCAGTTCGAGATGCGCTACGACACGAGGAAGGACGGCTACATCCAGGCAACAGTGGTTCCGGAGAATCAGTGCTCGGACGTGATCCAGCAGGAATACGAGAAGCGAGGCACGAACTTCCGATACCACTTCAAGCCGGTACAGCGAGTCGCCGACGAATACTCGATGTTCCTCGGCATCCTCGGCGGCTACGACAAGGGCAATCGGAGCGTCCATTTCCATCTCACGCGCGCGAGCGAGGATCGCTTCGCGCGAATTGGTGAGTGGCATTTCGAGCTGGACTTGCGCCCCCTGCTCGCGGCGTCCTATAGAATTGCTCGAGAGCCGATGCTCTACCTGCTCGACGTGGATCTCCAGCACGAGAAGTGTCCGAAGGTGGATACTGGCTTGGTGTCAGGTGCATTAGGCGCGGAGCTGCCGCCGATTGCCGGAAGCGACACCGGCGTGTGGCGGTGGAGCCTAACGAGCATCGATCGCGGCATCGTCAATTGCCTGTGGGACATCGATCATGCCTGACGAGACCACCGTTCGACTCGAGCCGGGAGAGGTCGCGCTCTTCGGCTACGGATCGCTCCTGCTGCGCGAGAGCGTGGAACGAAGCCTCGGCCAGCCATACGAGAAGCCGTTCGTGGACTGCGAGCTCGTTGGTTGGCGTCGCACGTGGGACATCGCGATGCCGAATCGGACCATCGTAGCCGAGCACGAGGGACAGCGCTTCACGCCGGCGAGGATTCTCTATCTCGACGTTCGCCGCGAGCCTGGGACACGACTCAATGGCGTCCTCTTTGTCGTTTCGCACGCGGAGCTTGCGATATTCGACAAGCGCGAGTGGATTTACACGAGGCAGAATGTCACGCGCGAGCTCCGCGGCGTGATGCTCGAGTCAGGGACGGCATACATGTATGTCGGCACGCCGAACTATCATTGGGACGGCACGGGATCCGCTCGCGACGTCGCCGTGCGGCGCTCGTATCTGGCGCTCATCGACGAGGCGCTGCGTCGACGGCCACCGGAGTTCGCGGCGGCGTACGAGGCGTCGACGCAGACGGTGCCCGCGCATCTCATCGTCGACGACCTGCAAGCGACGCTTCCGTGGACGACGACGCTAATCACCAACCAGCAACCACCACGATGAGTATCTCCGAAACTCTCCTCCCCG
>DATEHJ010000234.1:0-3597 GCA_035279645.1 Gemmatimonadaceae bacterium | reverse complement strand
CGGCGCGCCGATGAGAATGAGCGATGCCGCGTGAACGAGGAGTCGGCGACTTCCCGTTCGCGCGCCGAAGCCGAAGATCATTGCGTTCGCACGCTCCGGCTCGAAGGACGCACGATGGCGCTGTCTCCGTGGCGCACCACGTCGGCGCCGAGCTGAAGGCCGATGACCCGAAGGACGCGATCGAGGGGATCGCCGGCGAAGGTCATCGTTAGGTGCCGGCGGGCGAGCGACGTGTCGTCGACCTGAAGAACGACGCCGTACCAGCGACGCAGATCGCTGCTCACCTCGGCGATCGGCGCCTCGCGGAAAACGAGACTGTCGCGCATCCATGCAAGGTAGGGCGACGTGGAAGCGCCGCGCTGCGCCGCAACGCGCCCGTCCGGGCGCGTGATGCCCACGTCCCCGGCGCCCAAGAGCGCGCTACTGTCCACGCCGACTCCAGAATGCAGCGAGACGGAGCCCGACGTCACGACGACCTGCACGGGCGCGACGCCATCGCTGCGGACGGTGAAGGTGGTACCGACGTCCTGAATGGTCGCGCTGCCAGCGCGAACCACGAACGGATGCTTGGTGTCATGTACGACGTCGAAGTAGGCTTCACCATGCAGCTCGACCTCTCGCACTTGCTGACCGTAATTGGCGGCGACAATCAACTGACTGGCGGGGCCGAGAATCACGCGGCCGCCATCGGCGAGACGCAACGAGTCTCGCTTACCGACTGCGGTCGCGAACGTCCGAGAACTAGTACCGCCGACCACTCCCGAACCGTTGGCTCCCCCCTTCTGGTGAAGCACGGCGCGGGCCGCAAAAATGACGGCGGCAGCGGCTGCCAGAAGAGTGACTGCCCTCCACGGCGACCTGGTCGGTCTATGGAATTGCGTTTTATGTGGCGAGAGGGGAATGGGTGTGTCCCGTTTCACGGCGATGCGGCTCAGCGCGCCTTCGACGTCGACGTCGGATGCGTCTTGCAAGGCCAGACTCGCCATCGCCTTGTCGAGGGCTCTAACCACCTCCGAGTCAGCGGGGTGCTCGGCAAGCCAGCGGGCGATCTGTTCCGACTCGGTGGGTGAGGACTCGCCGGAGAGATAGCGCGCGAGAGCCTCCCAATCGTGTGGGCCCCGCGGCTGGTTGGGTGTCGAAGGGTTGTTTTTCATATGGCTGTGGTAGGGACACGTGAGGCGTTGTGTCCCCTTATCGAAGCGGCGGCTGTCCTCCAGAGTATACAGGATTCGTGTCGACCACGTCCGAAGTAGACGACCGTGAGCCGCTTGCCCGCCTCAAGGCGGGTCAGACGAGCGCGTTCGACGCAATCTTCCGGGCGAACTATGCACTGCTCGTGCGCGTCGCGGAGACCATGCTGCGCGATCGCGGGATGGCCGAGGAAATCTCGCAGGACGTGATGCTGGAGCTTTGGCGGCGTCGAGACACGCTTGGCGTCACCGAGTCGGTACGCGGATATCTACTCCAGGCGACGCGCAATCGGACGCTCAACGCACTGCGGCATCGGGCGATCGAAAAACGAAGCGAACCGCACTTGATGGACGGGACGGCTCGTCTTCCCTCGACCGACGCCGCGGCGCGTGAAGGTGAGATCGAGGTCGCACTCCAGGCGGCGATAGCCGATCTGCCGGACCGATGCCGTCAGATTTTCGAGCTGAGTCGTGGCGAGGGTCTCAAGTACGCTGAGATCGCGAGTCGTCTCGGGATTTCGGTAAAGACGGTGGAGGTGCAAATGGGAAAGGCGCTCCGCATACTTCGGGAGCGCCTCAAGCCATGGCTACCGGCCGGCGAGAATCTCTGATTTACATGCGCCAGCCCAGCAGATTCCACTGCGCCAACGACCAGGTGAAGAGCAGCGCCACGAAGACGGCGCCGCTGTAGCGCAGGCGCGCGCCGCGAGTGCCGGCGTTCATCCGCCAGTGCCGAGCGGCAACGTATACCGCGGCGAGCGTGAGCACCGTTCCGATGACGGGCAGTGCGAGCGCGAGCTTGAGCGAGGTGAGCGGCCCATTGAGGAGCCCGCCCCCGCCGCCGACGATCGTGATCACCGCCACGAGAAACACGAGATCGAGCACCGAGAGCGTGACGAGCAGCCAGCGTCCCGGCAGCGCGTCGTCGGCGCGGGCGTCGCCGACGCGGCGCCTAACGAATCGACCGAGCGCGGAGAGCAGGATGCCGATGAAGACGACGACCGCGAGTCCCAGCAGCACCCAGTGCAGGTGGGGCGATTGCAGGAAGGGAACGCGTTCGAGCGTCATCATCGGCGCCGCGCCCATGAAGCCCCGTGCAATGTGACCCTTTGCGTCGGCCTGGAAGGCGTAGAGATCGCCACCAAGCTCGTCGCGATACAGGAGCGGACCGACGGGGACGAGGCGCGAGTCACCGAATGGAGAGTGCATGATGACGCGCCCGCTGTCGGCGGCGGTGACGCGGATGTCGCCGGCGAGGCCGATCGCCTTCTGGAACGTCGTGTACGATCGCCGGTTGAACTCGTACTCACCGGCGACGCGAGCGGCTTCCTTCGCTGCTTCCGCCGAGGGGGCGACGACGCTCGGCGGCGTCGGGTAGTAGTGATCCAGGAACTGGGTGAGGAACGGTCCGAAGCTCAGCTCTCCGCCGCTCGCCGTGTTGTACGAGACAAAAACGCCCAACTTCTCTTCTGGAATGAGCGCGAGATCGGTGTGGAACCAGCGGGTATCGCCGCCGTGCCCGATGATGCGAAGTCCGTGGCTCGACTGCTCGTAGAAGCCTAACGCGAAGCCTGGGATACGCGGATCGTGGCCGAAGGCGCGGGAATGCATTTTTATCGCGGTGCTTTCGGCGAGGAGGCCCTTCGCGTTGTTCAAGTGCGAGATCATGAACTTCGCCATGTCCGTCGCGCTCGAGGCGATCGAGCCGGCAGGCGGCGCATTGACGATCTCGAACTTCTCCGGCTGGTAGACGCCGCCCGCAAAGATGTACCCGTTGGACATGTCGGTCCTGAGGCGCGCCGGCAGCGGTTGGCGCGTCGTCGTCTGCGTCATGCCTAACGGCGCGAGAACATGCTTCTCGATGTAGTCGTCGTAGGGCTCACCGGAAACGCGTTGAACGATGTAGCCGGCGAGCGCGGTAGCGTAGTTCGAGTAGGATGAGTACGTGAGTGGAGGGCGCACGCGAGCGGGAATGTGCGTCGAGAGCCACGTTCCCAACTGGAACATCTTCGTCGTGTCGTCGGTGATGAGGTCGCGGCCATCTTCCTCGAATCCCGGCGTATGCGTCATGATGCTGCGCAGCGTGATCGGTTGCGGATACGTCGCCGGAATCTTGAAGTCGATGTATTTGTTGACGTCCGTGTCCAGATCGAGCTTTCCCTGCTCGACGAGCTGCATGACCGCGGTCCAGGTGAACAGCTTGGAGGTCGACCCGATGCGGAAGAGGCTCGTGGCCGGATCGACCGGCGTGCGCTTCTGCACGTCGGCGTATCCGTACCCGTGCGCATAGAGCACGCGCCCGTTCTTGATGACGGCGACGACGGCGCCGGGCACATGGAGCTCATCGATGAACTCTTGAAACGCGCCATCGAGGAAGGCGCCGAGTGCCACGGTGTCATCGAGCGAC
>DATEHJ010000233.1:0-2067 GCA_035279645.1 Gemmatimonadaceae bacterium | reverse complement strand
GCACGCGCTCGTCGAATCCTTCATACCCGAAGAGGTCCGCGCTGCCGGTCGCGCCCGACGTGGTGTACGGCGTGACGTGCGTGTACTCGAATGTCATTGCCGGCAGGCGCGGACAGCTCGATGGCGCCAGCGCGCCCGTAGCGCTTTCACTGGGCGCGCTGCTGGTTAGGTCTTCGCCCGAGCCACAGCGCCCTTCAACCAGCACGCTCTCGAGTAGCGAAGCGTGCTGGCCTGGACGATACGAGAGGTAATAGCGACGGAGTTGCCGGCGCAGCTGCGTGTCGCTACCGTTGAAGGTCTTGCTGCTCACGTCGACGCGCGCGATGCGTTTGCGGCGCTCGATGAGCCAGCCGCTGCGGTACGACGTGGTCGGATCGGTGCGGTCTGCGTATTCGATGTGCGCGTGATGCGCGAAGCGCGTGAGATCCGTGGTCGTCGGTGCTGCCGACGGCGGAGTGTCGTAGATATCGGTCAGGTAAGCGGCGCCGCCCTGTTGCGTGTACTGATAGACGACTACATTGTTCGGCGCAGGCGAACCGCTCGAGGGATTCGCGGACCCTTGCGTGTCGTATTGCCGCACCAGATTCCAGCGGAAGACTTGCTGCGGCTTCGCGGGGTTCGCCTCGAGCCCACTCCGATTTCCTGTACCGTCGAGCGGCACACCGAGCTCGAGCGTCACGCCCGTCTTGTCTTGCACGCGCCACGTGAGGTGGCTCGGGCTCCAGAAGAAGCGCAGGAACGACCCTTCCACGCGCGCCCGAAAGTACTGATACCCCGAGCTCCAGGGCGGCATCTCCTCCCCGGTCAGCGCGCCCGTGCAGGTCAGAGTCGGGAACGTTCCCCCCACCGTGCAGATCGGCACGAGCTCCTGCCCGCCATTGAACACGAAGCGGTCTTGATCCGCCTGAAAGCCCGTCCCCTCGTTCTCGTTATAGCGGGGCGTGCCACGATCCGTCTGCCGCGCAATGAATGGAACCCCCAGATCCCAGCCCATTCCCGCGATTCCCCAACCGGACCCCGACGAATACGAAAGCCCCAGGCTCGGTTGCGCAGCACCGCGTGCCTTGGGCAGTGCGAACGGCACATTGAAGGTTGCAACGCCCGTTGAAAGCTGAGTCGAGAAGCTCTCGCCCATGCCCTCGATCGTGCCAGCACCCTTCGGCACGCTGATCGACTGACTCGACGCCCCGGTCTTGTCGCCCGCCTCACCCGGCGCGATGACGTCCTTCTCGACAGGTGGATCCGGAGTGGGGGTGCCGTTGGCGTCGTCAGGTGCAGGACTCCCCGAGCCAACAAGCCGCTTCGACGCCTTCGCTTGAGCCGCCTGGTCAGGGTTTGCCTTCGCGTCGGCTTGGGTCTCCTTACTATTGCCCGCGCCCACCGAGCGATCTGCGACACCCGACGAGCCACGCGCGCGATCCGCACCAATTTGCTGCGCGTCGCTCGAGCTCGTCGACTGGGTTGATGATGGATCCCCGCGACGTGCGGCCAAACCGGCAACATCCGCCGAGTCCGGCGCCTTGAATTCCTGCGCTGGAGTCTGTGCCAGAGCCGTCAGCGGTAAGAACGTCGGCAGAAGGGTCGCGAGCGCACCGACCAGCGCCGGCAGCGATCCGCGACGAGTAAGCGCGCGCAGGCAACCCTGCGACGCACGCGTTCTCGCGACTTTTCCATCGGATTCCGCAGCGATCGATCGATTCAAGCCCAACCCGTGACAACTCCCGTGCATGCGGAAACGTCCTCCAAGAGCGTCGGCACGATAGGGACTTCACCCTACTGAGTCAACACGCGCGATTCGCGACGACACGACAATCCAATTTGAAACAAGCGAGACGCTCGAGATCTAAGTCAACCGTGAGTCACTCACAGAATGCTCCTCACGCTGCTACGAACGCCGGGCTCGGGCTGGTCGACTTATTTTTGTTTTTCGACATACAGAGTGTCTCTTCACTCTCGGGATTGACGTTTGCGTTTGCGCAATGCTAGTAGCTACCCGCCTCGGCTATCGCTTCACCAGTTCTCATGGGGCATACGAGCCAATCCGGTTGGGATAGATCGCGCGCAATC
>DATEHJ010000232.1:0-3121 GCA_035279645.1 Gemmatimonadaceae bacterium | reverse complement strand
TTGCTAAAACGGGGAAGCTCGAGCGGGTGATGACGCACTAAAACGTCATCCCGAGCGCAGCGAGGGATCTGCTTTCAATCAGCGGAAAGCAGATCCCTCGCTGCGCTCGGGGATGGCAGGGCCGGTTACTTCTTCTTCTTTCCCGCCGGCGCGTCCTTGAAGAGCATCGTCTTTCCGTCGGCGCCCCAAGCGAACTGCACGTTGGCGCTCTGCGAGACCGCGTTGATCGCCTCCTTCGGCGAATCGAGCGATGCCTGCATCGTGACCATCCGATCGAGTAGAGGCGCGTCGAGCACCTTGATGTCGAGGCCGTACCAGCGCCTCAACTGAGGAAGCACGGTGCGCAGCTGGCGATTCGCGATGGTGAGCGTTTGGTCATTCCAGCTCGTCGCTTCCTCGACTTCCGCCGCTGTCGGATCCCGCAGCGCCTTGTTCTTCACGACCACGGCCTTCCCCGCGCCGACGGCGCGCGTGCTGTCGCCGATCTTGACTCCTACCGTTCCCTCCTTCACGACGACGACGACCATGCTTTCACTCGGGAACGCGCGCACGGTGAGAATGGTGCCCGTCACGAGCGCCTTCGCATCGCCGGCGCGGATCTCGAGCGGGTGTTTCTGATTCGGAACCACGGTGAAGGTCGCTTCACCCTCTAGCTTCACGGCGCGCATCAAGTCCCCGAACTGCTTTGGGACGATGAGTTTCGACTCCGGCGTGAGCGTGACCTGTGTGCCGTCGTCGAGCGTGACCTTCGCCAGCTGCGCGGTCGAGGCGACGTGTGTTCGAGCGTCGCCCGCGGCGAGCGCACCGGTCACGGCGCCCTCGTCGCCGAGTCGGTCCATGTACCAGATGGCCCCGGCGACGACAGCGGCGGCGACGACACCGATCGCGATCGGGACCTTCCACGAGCGCTTTTTCGCCAGATCGGCGACGTGGCCGGCGGCATCGTGTCGCAGCATTGCCGCGCTTTCCTGCTCGGCGTCGATGCTTACGTCGTCGGGAACGAGATGAAGCGCGCGCGACAGATGCGTCCACGACTGGTCGACGTCGACCGTAATGACGTGGGGCGCAGCCTTGGCGCCCTTCGCGTCGTGACGATGCAGACTGGCGCGACGACTTTTCTCGCGCGCCGCACCGTGACGAACCTCCTCGAGGAGGAACGCGTCGAGGTCCTGCGCGGTGGAGATTCGCTCTCGCTCCTCCCACGCGTGACGGAATGCGCCCTCGACGACGCGTGGTGCCGCGGACTCGGCGTCCGCCAACTGCGCCTTGGCTTCCGTCGCCAGCTCAGAGAAATGCGAGCGGAAGTATTGCTCGAGGGAGCCGGCGTCGCTAAGCGGCGTGCCGGGAGTCGGGCCAGGCGACTTGTCGGACCCCATCGGCGGAGACGTAACGGGCATGTCAACCTCCGGATACGAATGGGACGTTTGAGTATGCGAGTTTCTTCGTCGCTCGGCTAGACGGGGATGCCCGACGGGGAGCTACGGCTAGTTGACAGAGGCCTATTGGCATTACTGTCATCCCGAGGAGCGAAGCGACGAGGGATCTGCTTTTCGCTCGGGATGACAGCTAGGGCTATGACCAATGCCTGACGACAAAGCCTTGCGAGAACAGATCGCGAAGACGCTGGACTGGGAGGAATCGCACGCCAGTTTCGACTCGGCGGTGAAGGGGCTGGCACCGGCGCTGCGAGGGCGTGTTCCCCCGGGCCTGCCATACTCGCCCTGGCAGCTCCTGGAGCACATACGGCGCACGCAAGCCGACATTCTCGAGTTTTGCGTGGCGAAGAAATACAAAGAGAAGGAATGGCCGAAGGACTACTGGCCGGAAGGCACCGAGCCGCCATCCGCAAAGGCGTGGGACGAGAGCATTAAGGCCGTGAAACGTGATCAAAAGGCGCTCGCCGCTCTCGCCCTCGATTCGAAAACCGATCTCACGGCGCGCGTGCCCAATGGAACGGGACAAACGTATTTGCGGGAGGTTCTGCTCACCGCCGACCACACCGCCTATCACGTGGGTGAGCTGATTGTCGTGCGCCGCCTGCTCGGCGCATGGCCGAGTGGGTGATTCGTGGCCGGTGATCGATCAAATCCCGACAAACCCATCGTTGCGCACAGTCCCTCCTTCACGGCAGCCGACGCGCGACGGATCGCGAGCGAGCGTTATGGGCGGCCGGGGACGGCACGCGAGCTCACCAGCGAGCGCGATCAAAACTTCCTCATCGAGCCATCCGATGCGGGCAGCGCGATCGTCCTCAAGATCGCGAACGCGCGTGAGGAGCGCGCGCTTCTCGAGGCGCAGCAGCAGGTGCTCGCCGTCCTGGGCCAGCGCGGCGTCGCCACGCCCCGCGTCTTCTGCACGACGAGCGGCGACGCGCTCACGGAGATCTCGGGCGAGGATGGCCGGCGTCATTTCGTGTGGGCGGTCACCTATCTGCCCGGCGTGCTGCTCGCGGACTTGTCACATCGTTCGACGCAGCTGCTCGAGGACGTCGGCGCGGCGATCGGCAAACTGACCGCGGTCTTGCGTGAGGTTCACTCCCCGGCGCTCGAACGCGAGTTTAATTGGGATCTGCAGCGTGCGGCCGAGCGTGTCGGAATGTTCGACGGCGTACGCGAGAGAGTCGAGCGATACGTGCAGCCGTGCGCCGGCGCCCTGTATCGCGCCGTGATTCACAACGATCTCAACGATCACAATATTCTCATCGCCGACGGCGCGCGGGTCAGCGGCGTCCTCGACTTCGGCGACATGCTGTACGGTTGGCGCGTCTCCGATCTCGCCATCGCGGCCGCGTATATGATGCTCGACGCCGACGATCCGCTGGCGGTCCTCGCCGCGCTCGTGCGCGGTGTGCGGCGCGAGTGCCCGCTCGAGGATGCCGAGCTCGAGGTCGTCTTCGAGCTCGCGTGCCTCCGGCTGGCGTTGAGCGCGTCGATCGCGGTCGAGCAGCAGCAGGCCCGCCCGGACAACGCATACCTCGGCGTGAGCCAGGGCGCGATTCAGCGGACGCTCCCGCGACTGTTGCGCGTGCCGCACGAGTTGGCGGTCGCTGTCGCGCGCGACGCGGCGGGTTTGGAGCCGGTCGCGCGCAGCGCGCGCGTCCGCGAATGGATCCGCGCGAATG
>DATEHJ010000231.1:0-2999 GCA_035279645.1 Gemmatimonadaceae bacterium | reverse complement strand
AGCCCGCGGTCACCGCGAGCACTCGCGTGAACTTCGCCATCATTCCCCTCCGACTATTACCTAACGAACATCAGATGCGTCACGTTCGGCATCGCGATCGTCTCGGCCAGCGCGAGTCCGTGCAGGTCGTCGCCGACCCCGTCGAACAGTCGCTCGCCGGCACCGAGGAGAATCGGGACGAGGCTGATCCGCATCTCGTCGACGAGACCCGCCTTGAAGTACTCCTGCACCGTCTTCGCGCCCCCCGCCAGCGAGACATCCTTTCCCATAGCCGCACGACGCGCCTGATCGAGCGCCGACGCGATTCCGTCGGCGACGAAATGAAAGGTCGTCCCGCCCTCGAGGGGGAGTGGCCCCCGCGCATGATGAGTAAGTACGAACACCGGGTGATGGTACGGGGGATTGGCTCCCCACCATCCCATCCAGGGACTCTCGCGCTTCCAGGGCCCGGGCTGACCGCCAAACATGTTCCGCCCCATCACCGTCGCGCCGACGTTTGCGAACGTCTGCTCGACGATGCGGTTGCTCTCGTTCATCACACCGCCCGACTGGCCGTGCATCGCGCGCCACGCCCCGAGCTCGAACACCCACTCGTGCAATCGCATCCCGCCGACGCCAATCGGGTCGTTGATGCTCTGGTTCGGGCCCGCGACGTAGCCATCCAGCGACATCGAGATGTTGAAGCGCAGCTTCTGCCGATTGCGGTTCGTCATGGTGAGGTCCCAACGGCGCTGGTCCGCGCCATCGACCAGACGTCGTTCCGGTAGACGAAGCGTTGCGTACGGTTCTCCACCACCGAATACTTCCCGCCGGCCATGAACAACTTCTCATCGAACACCCACACGGCCGGCGCGCCTCTCGGCGACCAGGGCGCGGCCTCCTCACGCCATTGCGCGCCGTCCGGCGTGACGAGCAGCGCCGGCGCGAAGGTCGAGTTCCGATTCGCGGCGATCAACCAGAGTTGATCGTCGAAGACGACCGGCGCCCCACCCCAGGCCGCACCGTCGCGATCGGGACTCTTCTCCCAGTGCACTCCATCCGCCGAGGACCACACCTCGCGCTTGGAGTTTGGGTTGATCTCGCGCTGCCCGTCGATGACGCCACCACCGATCACCCAGAGGCGGTTCTTGAACACCACCGCCATGTCGACGTTGCGCGGACTCCACGCGGCATGCTCCGTTACTCTCGTCCACTGTATGCCGTTAGGCGAGCTCCACACGTCATTGTGGTACGCGCGGCCGTCGAATCCGCCGAGGAGCCAGATTTTCCCTGGTGCGCGACGGCGCCGTAGAACACGCGAGCGGGGAGATTGGATTCCGTTGCGAGCGTCTCCCAGTGCTCGAAGTCCCGTGTTCGCGCGATGCGCGAGGTGAGGTGCAGGTCGAGATAGTTGCCGCGCATCGTGCCAAGTGCGTAGACGGCGTCGTTGAAGTTCACGTAGCGTTGGTAGCCGGTGTTGAGACCGGAGGACGGCAGGCCGGTGCGTGTCCAGCTTCTGCCGTCACGTGAGCGCCATTTGCCTTGCGGATGGAAGGCCCACATCTCGCCGCGCACGACGAACACGGGAAAGTTGTACGAGCCTTCGAATGCCGCCGAGTCGATCTCGCGCGACCACCGGTACTCGGCTTCGCGCACGGGCGACGCGGCGGTTGGCGCGAAGCTCCAGAGTCCAATGGCGGCGATCGCTGTCGCCGCGACGCGTCGTGTAGTCATGACCAGAGCTGAAATGATTTCGGGCAACGGGTGACTATCACATTAATGGACTTCGATGCGCTATTGCGCGAGTACGAGCCGGCGCTCCAGCGGCTCGTGGCGGCCTACGAGAGCGACGTCCACGAACGCGAGGACCTCCTTCAGGACATTGCGTTCGCGATCTGGCGCGCCCTCCCCTCCTTTCGAGGCGAAAGCAGCACGCGGACGTTCATCTACCGGATCGCCTGATCGCGATGGTCGTGCAGAATGGCACGATCGTTCGGTCTGACGCTCCATTCCGTAACTAAGGCGAGTTTTATCTCCGGCGCAGATCGCGCCAGCCATAGCCGCCATGGAATTCGCCCTTCGGGCTGAAGAGGCGTTCCGCGCCTAGCCGCTCGTAGAACCCATTAGACGGGTTACGGGCGTCGCCGAAGAGGAGCATAGAGCCGATTCCGTCGGCGAGAAATCGGCGCGCGACGTGTTCGACCAGCGCGCGGCCGACGCCACGGCAATGCCACGTGCGCAACACGTAGATCTTGTTGAGTTCACCTTGAAACCCAGGGACGCCCCCGTCATGCAGCGTGCCCTTGGCGAAGCCAATGAGGTCGCCGTTAGGCGATTCGGCGACGTAGCAGAACCAGTTCGTCTCGCGCTCGAACGCGGCGCGCCACTGTGACTCGCGCAGCGCGTAGGTCGGCGTGCCGCGAGCGCCATGCGTCTCCTTGAACGTCTCCACGTGCAATGCCGCGAGCGCCCGCAGGTCGCTGAACCGCGCCTCGCGAATGGCGAATGTCCACTCATGAATCATGCGCGGATAGTCCGTTAGTCGAGCGTGTTGAGAACGCAGGCCGCATGGCCGAGCACCCGATCACCCGCTTTGAGACCGGATGCGGTCGGCCGCCAAGCTCGGTCCAGACGATCCGCCAAGAGCTCACCCGCGTTCGGACGGTGCCCCCACACGGCGACCGCCGTGATCGAGCCGAGTCATGTCGTATCGAAGCTCAGGAATGTGGGGCCGAAGGGAACGAGCACGTCGTGCGTGTACTCATCCTGCGTGATGATCTCGGCGATCTGCACGCGAGGTGTTTGCGCACCAGCCCACGCTAACAGGTCCGCCAGCGTTCGTTGCATACCGAACACTTGTTCTACTCGCGCCACGAGGTGTGCGTCAAGCGACGCCACGGGCCTGATCGGAAGTGTCGCCATCATGTCATTTTGGCTTGGCCGAGGCAGATAGCGATGACGTTAGGCAGATACAACGCCCACTACTCCACGACGTCGATTCGGAATTTCGCGCCTCGCGG
>DATEHJ010000230.1:0-3604 GCA_035279645.1 Gemmatimonadaceae bacterium | reverse complement strand
GCGCCCGTCTCGTTCGCCTCGGCGGCGTATCTACGCTGGCGGACGCTAGAATCCGGGCGGGCGCTCTCCCGAAACGTTCAGTGAGCGCTCGAGTGCGAGCCCGGCGCGCGCGATCATCCCTTCGTCGAACAACCGACCGATCAGCGTCACACCGTGCGGCACGCGACGAGACGGCGAGAACTTGGGAAGCGGATGAGCCGGGTCGGGCGCCCAGTCGCTGCGCGCCTCCGACACCTGCACGAATCCTGTCCTTAGCGTGAGCGACGGATGGCCGGTGTTATTCGAGATGACGAGCATCTCGTCCCGGAGCGACGGCACGAGCAAGAGATCCACCTGCGACATCACGCGCGCCATCTCGCCCGCGACTTTCCGACGCAGCCGATCGGCCTGCACGAAGTCCACCGCCGAGAGGTAGCGCGCTTCGCGGAAGAGGTTGGGCCACGCGTCAGGCACCTGCACCTTGAGCTGATCAGCCTGCCCGCTCAGCGTCAGCTCCTCGAACGCGGCGGCCGCCTCCGCGAAGAGGATGAGATTGAGCGAATCGTACGGCCAATCGGCGAGCGTGACCGGCGTCGGGACCATTCCGAGTTTCGCCGCGGCGTCGAGCGTCGCGCGGTCGACGTCCGTCGCCGGTGCCTCCTTCATCCAGCCCGCGAAATAGCCAACCCGAAGCCCTTTCACCGAAGCGGTCGCATCGAAGTCGACGCGCGATGGGACGCTCGCGACGTCGCCAGCATCGGGACCACTGATGGCGCGCAGGACAAGCATCGTGTCTTCCACGCTGCGCGTCATGGGGCCGAGCTTGTCCAGCGACCAGCAGAGCGTCATCGCGCCGGTGCGAGGCACGCGGCCGTAGGTGGGGCGTAGTCCAGTGACACCACAACGCATGCTCGGGGCGATGATGCTGCCCCCCGTCTCACTGCCTATCGAGAAGGCGACGAGCCCCGCAGCGGTCGCGGCACCAGGGCCCGCGCTCGAGCCAGAGGCGCCCTCCTCGAGCAGCCACGGATTCATCGTCTGCCCGCCAAACCATATATCGTTGAGCGCGAGTGCGCCCATGCTGAGCTTCGCGATGAGCACCGCGCCCGCCCCCTTCAAGCGCGCCACGACAGCCGCATCGGCGTTAGGCACTCTGTTCTTGAACGGCTCGGCGCCGTAGGTCGTCGCGATGCCGGCCGTGTCGAGCAGATCCTTCACGCCGAACGGAATGCCGTGCAAAGGGCCGCGATACTTTCCCGCCGCGATCTCGGCGTCCGCTTGCTTCGCCTGCGCGAGCGCGGCGTCGCTCGTTAGGGTGATGATGGACCGCACCTTGCCGTCGAGACGCTGAATGCGGTCGAGGTAGATCTGCGTCAGGCGCGTGGAGGTGAGCTTGCGCGTCTCGATCCAGCGCGAGAGGTGTGTAACCGGTGCGAAGGCGATGTCGGCGTCGTTCGCCGGCAGCGGGCCGCGATCGGCAGCGCTGCGGATGAAGCCATTGCGTGTGGACGCCTTTGGCTCACCGGCGAGCACGGGGCCGCTCGCCGCGACCGAGATCGACGACGGATCCCACCGCGACGCCGGGGCGAGCGTCGGCTCGAGCGCGATCTTCCGAGGGCCCGTGCGTCGCTCGAGCAGCGCGGCCATCGACGTGCGCCAGCTCGCAGCCATCATCTGACGCTGCGCATCTGTCATCGAGACCTGTGCGAGCTTCTCGGCCTCGGCGAAGGTGGCCGTCGAAACCTCCGGACCCACGGGCGGCGCGGTGTTGAACGCCGGCGGGGCGCCGGGAGTTGCCGAAGCGGACGCCGTGGCTCCGACTCCGGTCTTTTGTTCGCCGGCGCGGCACGCGGCCACGGCGCCCACGAGAGCGACAGGAGCCTGGATGAGAAACTGACGTCGAGTATTCATGTCAGGAACAGTGGCTCAGAGTAGTGAGCTTCGAATGTGACGTTGCGCTTTTCCCGTGGCAATGCCGGGATGCGGGATGCGCCGAGGATGAGGTTCGTCGCTGCCTCGGCCAAGCCACTCGGATCGAGAGGGGCGAGATCGAACCAAAACCCCTCGAGTCGGCATCGTTAGGTCGAACGGATCAGAACAGGAACGACCACGCCACCGATGTGATTGTCCCGCGCAGACCGCCGACGTAGTAGCCGAACACGCTGCTCACCGGTGAGCGATTCACTCGTGTCACGTAGAGATTGACTCGCGTATTGCGCGACGCATCGGGGAACCAATTGAGTCCGCCGAGCACTTCCCACGAGCGATTGAACTGTCCGTCGATCTGCGACGTGGCGGCGAAAACTTCCCAGCGCTTCGGCAGGAACATGTACGAGCCCTGCAAATACCAGCCGCGATCGACGACGCTCCCGAGGGGCAACGGCCCGTCGGAAACGAAGCGGTCGAGCCGCCGAAAGAAGAGCTCCGTCTGGAGAAAGGCGCCGCGGTACTTGAGCCCCGCGTCGAACGAGTTCACCTGATACGTCGCGTCACTGATCGTGACGCCGTCGGCGAGCGACCCCGTTTGAAAGAGGAGCAGTGCGTCGGAGAGTCGTATCTGCGTATTGTCCGGCGACGACTCGGTGAGCTCGTTGAAGCGATTCTCATGGCTGTGCACGTACGAGGTGCCGAAGCGCGTGGCGAGCTGCTTGTGCTCCTCGTAGTCGCCGAAGCCGCCGCGCGGTCCGAACTCGCCGGTCGTCGGCATCCACCACACCGTGCCTCCCGTCGCCATGTTGCGCGTGAGCTGCGCCGCGGTGATGCCAAGTTGGCTCAGATTGTCGCCGACCATCAGCGTGTAATAGAAGCGCGGCAGCGCTTCGCCGGTCGCCCACAATCCGCTCGTGAAGCCGGGGCGAAAGTATTCGTCGGCCATGACACGGTCGGTGCCGAGCCAGTACGGGTGCGATCCCCCGAGCGTGCGCGTGCCGGGCAGTCCGTTGACGCCGGCCGTCAGTTTGAACTGTTTAGCGAAGTTGTACGTGATGCTGCCGACGACCGCCACTTGCTGCGTCGCGTTGACGGTCCAGACGGTGATCTGATAACGGAGCTTGGGTAGATAGATCCATCCCTTGAAGAAGATCTGCACGCGGTGGAACTGCATGTCGTTCCGCGTGTCGACGACATGCTCGTTCCCGAGGTGGTCGACGTATGTCTCGTGAACGGGAAGCTGATTGATGTAGCGCCAAAGCGCGTAGGCGCTGATGGCGAGCGTTCCGCGGTCCGTCTTCGCGAGGATGAAGCCATTGCCTGGGTCGACGGCACCCCACGTCGTCGCGGTGTCGTCATGCGCTCTCGTCGTGTCGACTGGCGGCGTCTGAGCGCGGAGCTCGAGGCCCCGCGCCGCCACGGCCATAATCATCGCACAGACCACACGGCGAAGAGACGCCATCCAGATCCCGCCACGCGAAGCGAAGGCGACGGAAGCATGGCCGACGAAGCATCACGTGGGGATTGGACCATCGCCCAACGGCGCGTTCATCGATTGGCTTCGCACCACCGCGGGCTCTTCGGGGAATTGCGGGATTCGAACTTTGTCATAATGTGATCGCGGGCGATCACCCACGCCTCCGTGTTGCAACTCGCCACCGCGCTGAGCTTCCCCTCTTTCGCCGTCGCTGAGGTA
>DATEHJ010000229.1:0-3017 GCA_035279645.1 Gemmatimonadaceae bacterium | reverse complement strand
CAGTGTTGGGTGCGGTAGTGCTCACCGCTTGCGGTGCTGAGAAGAAGGGTGGCCCGAACGACTCCACAGTCGCCGCGTCCCCGCAGTCGCCCGCAGCGGCCACAGCCAGCCAGGCAGCCACTCCTGACAACGGCGCCGACGCACCTGCTCCAATCACAGGTCAGACCGTCGAGGTCAAAATGCTGCAGGACGCGGAGGGCCATTACCGCTACGACCCGGCGGACGTCACGATCAAATCAGGCGACGGCGTGAAGTTTGTCATGGTCTCAGGTGGCACGCACAACGTCGCCTTCGATCCCGCGCAGATTCCAGCGTCCGCTAAAGCGCAACTTTCGGCAAACATGCAGCAGCAAGTCTCGGAGCTCTCGAGCCCAATGATGATGAACCCGAACGAGACGTACACGATCTCCTTCGGGAAAATGCCACCTGGTAAATACGAATATCACTGCACCCCTCATCTTTCGTTCGCTATGAAGGGCTCGATCACGGTGCAATAGCGGCGAACGCATGGCGCCCACGTCCGAATATCGACTGATACTTCCACGCGCGACGTATCTCGCCGCCCGCGCGCGGAACGCCATGCGTCGACCAATCTTCATCGGCGCCGTGAGCGTGGGCACCTTCGTCACCGCGCTCGTAGCGCTCGTTGTGGTGCCACAGCAGGGGAAGCGCGCGGCGCAAGCGATCGCACCCAAGCCGGGAGAGAGGCCGGACACGATCGTCCTCGCGCAGGCGGTGGCCGTGGCGAACGCGCGTGTCGCGGCGACCCAATTGGCGCTTTCCGCCGCACGAACGAAGGCTGCAGTCCTCGAGCAAACTGAAGAGGACACTCTGGTCGATCCGGAAGTAGCGGCGAAACGTGATTCTTTGACCCATCGCCTCAACGGGCTCGAGGCGCTGCTCACCCGCACGGAGACCGCCCCACTCGCTGCTTCATATCGGGCTCTGGGTGAGTCGCCTGAATTGGCCGGCCGCGCTCTTGTCAAGGCGCTGCTCGATTCGCTGAGCGACATCGAACGCGAGCGAGACGCATCCGCGACATCAGGAGGAGCCGATCCGGTCTTCGTCGCGCTGACGGCACGCGCGACGGAGATCGGTCGCGCCCTGCAAAACATCGGCGGCGCTCGCCGCGACACGCTTCGCGCGACGATAGCGGAACTTGCGTCTCGGACGAAGCCGTCGGCCACCGAACTTGCGCAAGCGGATACGCTTGAACGACTCGATGCCTTGGATTCTGCCAACGCCACGTTGGCCGTCTCGACAGCACAGCTCGAATCCGCGCGTCGTCGGGTCGAGGATCTCGATCGACGGGCCGAGCGTGCACGAGCCTTGGCGAATCCTCTCAACGCGCCGCCCTACGCCATGTTGGCGTCGGCGATCGTTTTCGGAATGGTGCTCGGCTTCGGCGCCGCGTTGTACCAGGAACTCCGACGTCCGCGCATCGCGGACGCGCGGGAGGTGGAGCGCGTGTGCGGTGTGCGTGTTCTCTCGGTCATCAGGCCACGGCCGCCGTCGCCCGAGCGCGGCCGCCGAATGGCAGATCGGGTCGCGCCGCCGCACATCGATCCTGGAAATGACGCCCACCAACTCGTTTGGCTATCCGTGGCGCCACCGTCCTCCTCTGTGCTCATGCTGACGATTTCCGGGGAGAATTCGCTGATCGCCGCGATCGTTGCCGCTAACCTGGGCGCGGTTGCCGCCGAGGAAGCGCGCAACGTGATCGTAATCGACACGGACACGCAGTACTCGCCCGTGTCGTCGGCGCTGCGAATCGACGCGCGGCCAGGACTTGAGGATATTCTCAACCGCCGCGTCAGCTGGCCGGAAGCGACACGTCACGCGACGATCGGGCGCGATCGGGTAATCGACGTCGTGCCCACCGGGGAAGCGCCGGCGGCGCCAGACGCTCGTCAACTTTCCGATCTCCTGCATCGCGATGCCGCGAGACTCGCGCGGCATTACGATACGGTGCTCATCGTCGCGTCAAAGGAGCTCACGATGAGTGGGCTGCCCGCTGCGCTGTCCATGCACGACGTGGTCTACTGCGCACGGCTCGGCTACACACGACATTCCGATCTCAGGTTGGCGATACAGAGCATTCGTCTCGCTGGGGGCAATCCGATCGGCATCGTGCTTTGGGATGACGTCGAGCCGGCGCCGGTTGCTCCAGCGGAAATCGCGGTCGGACTGCGGCCGCAGCGAACGGCCGAAATGGAAGCGCTGGTTGGCGGTCGAGCACGATAGCCGACCGTGTGGTCAGACTTTGTACAACGCGCCGAGCAGCTGCACTATATCCGACTGGCTATTTGGGGAGGCCTCTCGATACTCGCCGGGACGTTGCTACTCGTCGTCGCGCACGTGCGCGGGAGCGGAACCGCTCTTATCCGTCGCTTCGGTGCGGTCTGCGGGGTTTGCGGCGCGATCGAGCTGCTGATTGCGGTAATGCTCTATCGTGACGTTCCCCTGCGCGACCTTTCCGCAGCGACCAGGCTCGATCGACTGGCTTGGCTTCATCTCGGCTTATACGTCGGACTGGCCGGCATCGGCGTAGCGGGCGCGCTTGGGGCGTTCGCCGTGAGGCCGCCGGCTGAAGGGTCGAAGGAACGGACACTTGCCGTGATCGGAAGCGGCGCCGCGATCGCGTTGCACGGGATCGCCCTCGCAACGCTGGAACTGTTGCTCATCGCGACCATCTCTCGCTGATGACGGACTACCTTCCCAAATCCGAGTGAACGCGTGGTGATCAGTGGCTGAACTGACGCTCGATTTGCGCGACGTTCCGAAGCTCGATGCGTATCGCGAACTGGAGACTCACATCGACGCGGTGCTCGCAGCCATCGATGACGAGATCGCGGAAATGGCCACGATCAGCTCGGTCGTTCATCACGCCTTCGGTCACCTATGGACCGGCTTCTACCGCGTGGTCGAGCCAACGCTGCTTCGAGTGGGGCCGTACCAAGGAACGCTGGGTTGTCTGGAGATCCGTTTCGGCAAAGGAGTCTGTGGCGTGGCGGCGA
>DATEHJ010000228.1:0-2595 GCA_035279645.1 Gemmatimonadaceae bacterium | reverse complement strand
CGCGCGAGCTGTGAACGAATGCCCCGCACGTTCGCGTCGACTTGCTCCACCGAGAGAAGCGAGCGCTCTGACGTCCGGCCGCTCGGATCGCCAATCATACCGGTGCCGCCACCCACCAACGCGATCGGCCGGTGCCCGCTCCGCTGCAGATGCACCAGCGCCATGATCGGCACGAGATGACCCACATGCAGGCTCGCCGCGGTGGGGTCAAAGCCCACATATCCCGGCACCACGCTGCGCTGCAACAAAGCAGCGATACTCTCGGTATGCTGATAGAGCAGACCGCGCCAGCGGAGCTCGTCGAGCAATGTGTGCGTCATCGTCTCCATGATCGTCAAAAATAGACGCGTGATGCAGAGCCCGCAGCTATCTTCTCTCTATGCGCCTTCTGGCCTCGTTCCGACTCTTTCGATCGCGACACCCGCGAGTCGTTCGTGGTTTCCTCGTCGGAGCCGCGTTCGCGATTTCATTCGCCGTCGGACTCCTGTACGCCAGTTGGGCACTCGTCTGTCGCGCCGGTCGTTGTCCCGCCGTCGAAGTGCTGGACGAATACACACCGCGTCAAACATCGAAGCTCTACGCGGCGGACGGCCGCTTCATCGCCGAGATCGGCCTCGAGCGGCGTACCGTCGTAAAGCTCGACCAGATTCCCCCGGTCGTCCGTAACGCGTTCGTCGCAACCGAGGACAAGCGATTCTACGAGCATGCCGGGATCGATTGGAAGCGCGTACCGAGCGCGTTCCTCAACGACTTGCGCACGCACAGCTGGAGCCAGGGGTTCTCGACGATCACCATGCAGCTCGCTCGCAACATCTTCCCCGAGCGCATCTCGCGTGAGAAGAATGTCGTCCGAAAACTGAAAGAGGCAAAAGTCGCTCGCGCGATCGAAGCCAAGTACTCGAAAGATCGCATCCTCGAGCTGTATCTCAATCAGATCTACCTCGGCAACGGAGCGTACGGCGTCGAGAGCGCCGCCGAGCGCTACTTCGCCAAATCGGTCAAGGATTTGAATCTCGCGGAAGCAGCGACGCTCGCATCGATCCCGAAGGGCCCCGGACGCTACGACCCGCGTCGGTTCCCTGACCGCGTCATCCAGCGACGGAACACGATCCTCGAGCTCATGCGTCGCGACGGCCAGATCAGCGCCGCCGATGCGAGTCTCGCCAAAGCGTATCCGCTCCGCCTCGCGCGAAAGACCGACGCCGGCGAGTTCGCGCCATACTTCGTCGAGTGGGTACGTCAACTCCTCGATGAACAGTTCGGTCGGCAGTTGTATGAGCAAGGTCTAAAGGTCTACACGACGCTGGACGTCGAGCTCCAGTCCGCCGCCGAACGTGCGCTCGAGACGCAGATGCGCGCGATCGAAGCCGGCAAATACGGTCCCTACAAGCACGAATCTTACGAGCAATACGCGGCGCAAGCCGTCGACAACGACAACGAGAGTGCCGCCGCCAATTCCCCGTACTTGCAGGGCGCGTTCGTCGCGATCGACCCGCGCGACGGCGCGGTGCGCGCGCTCATCGGCGGACGCAACTTCGACGATTCCAAATTCAATCGCGCCGTCCAGGCCCAGCGTCAGCCGGGATCCACGTTCAAGCCGATCGTGTATGCGGACGCCGTACAAAACGGCCGCCCGCCGTCGTACATCCTCGACGATTCACCGCTCAGTTATACGCCGCCCGGCGGCCAGACCTGGGAGCCCCAGAACTACGACAGCAAGTTCGAGGGCAAGATGCCGCTCCGACGCGCGCTTTATGAATCACGAAACTTGGCGACGATCCGACTCGGCATGGAGCTCGGTGAGGCCAGCGTTATCGACGAGGCGCGGAAGTTCGGCCTAACGACCCCCATACCGCCGTACCCCTCGATTCATATCGGCGCCGCCGCCGTCTATCCGATCGAGCTCGTGGCCGCGTACTCGGCCTTCGCCACACTCGGCACGCGATCGACGCCGATGGCCATCGTGCGCGTCGAGAACCAGAAGGGCGACGTCCTCTGGGCGCCGACACCGCAACGCACCGCCGTGCTTTCTCCCGAGGAAGCTTGGCTGATGGTCGACATGATGAAGGACGTCGTGCGTCGTGGAACGGCCGCCGGCACCGTCGGCTCGGTATTCCACCTTCCCGCCGGCGGAAAAACCGGAACGACCAACGATGGCACCGACGTCTGGTTCATCGGCTACACGTCGGATCTGGTAGCCGGAATCTGGATGGGGCTTGACCGTCCGCAGAAGATCAAGGCCAACGCGCAAGGCGGCGTGCTCGCCGCGCCCGCATGGGCCGCATTCATGAATCAGGTCTACAAGCGCAAACCTGCTCCGCCTGACTGGCCGAGACCTTCGGGACTGGTCGCCCAGTCCATCGACATCACGACAAATACACTCTGGACGGCAGGCTGCGGCGGAGTGCAAGCCACCGAGTTCTTCATCCCGGGCACTGAGCCGACGCAAACCTGTGCGATTTCCCTGACGCCCGACACCACGAGCGCAGTCTTGCCGAATCCGGCCGACACGGTAGGTCGACCTGCCTCGCAGTCGGTGAATCCCTTCGCGAGTCCCGTCGTTGTTCCCGGCGCCGTGCCCTCGCCGCGACCGAC
>DATEHJ010000227.1:0-8746 GCA_035279645.1 Gemmatimonadaceae bacterium | reverse complement strand
AGCTCGGCGTTTCGCTTGAGCGCGCGGCGCAAGGGATTGCCGCGATGCCCGTGCCGCCGATGCGCTCCAACGTGGAGCAGCTGGGTCGAGTGACGCTGGTTAACGACGCTTACAACTCGAATCCGGGGTCGGCGCGCGCGGCGCTGGAGCTTCTGCAGCATGCGGGGCGCGGTCGCCAGCGCGTTGCGGTGCTCGGAACGATGCTCGAGCTGGGCCCGAGCGGCCCCGCGCTGCACGAGGCCCTCGCGCGCGAGGCGCTTGCCTCTCCAATCGAGCTCATTGCGGGGCTCGGCGAGTTCGCCGCGGCGTTGGAGCGCGCAGCCAATGGGTCAGCGGCGGAGCGCCTCGTGACGGCGAACGATGTGGAGAGTCTCTGGAATCGGCTCTCTTCGCGTCTCGAGCAAGACGCGGTTATCCTGCTCAAAGCGTCGCGCGGAGTGCGCTTGGAGCAACTCGTCCCGAAGATCCGCGAGTGGGCAACCCCGCAGCCCTAGGCCCTAGACCCTAGCCCCTTGCTCTACTACCTCCTCGTCCCTCTCATCCCGAAGTACCGCATTCTCAACCTGATCAACTACATCTCCTTCCGCGCGGTGATGGCGGCGGTGACCGGGTTGATCCTGTCGTTTATCCTCGGGCCGATCATTCTTGCCGCGCTACGTCGTCAGGCAGTCCACCAGGTCGTCCGCGAGGGAACGCCCGACACGCACGCCGCGAAGGGCACGACGCCAACGATGGGCGGGCTGATCATCATCGCTTGTTCGATCATTCCAATCCTGCTCTGGTCGCGTTTTAGCCTCAGGCGTCCGTACGTGCTCGTTGCGATGTTCGTCATGCTGTGGATGGGCGCGATCGGCCTGCTGGACGACTATCTCAAGCTCAAGCAGAAGCGGGAAGGGAAGAAAAACAGTGGCCTGGTGGAGCGCTACAAGCTCGCCGGACAGATCATCATTGGCGTTGCCCTGGGCTGGTATCTCTGGCAGCACCCGTTGGTGCCGTATCTACCGGGCGCGTCGACGGGCGTTCCATTCTTCAAGTATGTCGTCGTCGTCCCACTCGCTGGCTTCGCCTGGCTCTACGTCGTATTCACGACGTTCATTCTCACGGGTACGAGCAACGCGGTGAACATGACCGACGGTCTCGACGGACTCGCCGCGGGTCTCGGCGCGATCGCCTTCGGGACCTTCGCAATTTTCAGCTACATCATGGGCCGTATTGACGCGAGCCAGTATCTCCAGATGTTCTACCTCGCCGACGCGGGAGAGCTCACGATTTTCTGTCTCGCGATCGTTGGCGCGTTGATTGGATTTCTCTGGTTCAACACGCACCCGGCCGACGTGTTCATGGGTGACACGGGATCTCTTGCCCTGGGTGGTGCGTTAGGCGCGGTTGCGATTTTGCTCAAGTCGGAGTTTTTACTCGCGTTCGTCGGTGCGGTGTTCGTCGCCGAGACGATTTCGGTGATCCTCCAGCGATATGTATTCAAGTACCGTCGCAAGCGTTATGGACTCGAGTATGCGCAGAAGCACAAGGTGTTCCGCAAGGCGCCGCTCCATCACCACTTCGAGATGTTGGGGTGGGATGAGGCAAAGGTCGTCGTGCGTTTCTGGATCATCGGCATCCTCTGCGCGTTTTTCGCGCTCTCGACGATCAAACTCCGCTAAACAGTGACCGTCCAACCGCAGCGACGCGTCTCGGAGCCGGCGATGCCGGCCGGGTGGCTCAACGGCGAGATCGCCGTCATCGGTCTGGCGCGCAGCGGCCGCGCGGTCGCGACGCTCCTCGCGCGGACCGGCGCCACCGTCTACGCATCGGATTCAGGCACGGGCAAGGCGCTCGATGCCGCGGCCGCGGCGCTGCGCGAGGAAGAGGTGGAGACGCAGCTCGGAGCGCACGATCTCGAGCGCATTGCTCGCGCGTCGTTGCTCGTGGTCAGTCCGGGCGTGCCGCCAGAGGCGCCACCACTCGCAGCGGCGAGAGCGCGCGGAATCGAGATCGTCAGCGAAGTAGAGATCGCCCTGCGCCTGCTTCCCAATCTTCGGTACATCGCGATCACTGGGACGAACGGGAAGACAACGACCACCGCGCTCACCGCGCACGTTCTGTCTGCGCTCGGACATCGCGCCGTCGCCGCCGGCAACATCGGACTTCCGCTGGCGGAAATCGCGCTCCGTCCGACGCCGCCAGACTGGGTGGCGCTCGAGATCTCGTCGTTCCAGCTTCACGACACCCCGAGCATCGATCCGCGCGTCGGCGTGCTGACGAATCTCTCCGCGAACCACCTCGATCGTTATGCGAGCATGGAAGAGTACTACGGCGACAAGGCGCTTCTCTTCCGGAACGCGACGGCCGCGTCGCACTGGGTGACGAATGGCGACGACGTCGTTGTCGAGGCGCTGGCCGAGGCGGCAGCGGGAATTCACTGTCGGTTCTCGGTGCGCGGTCGGAGCGACGCCTGGGTCGATCGATCGAAGGGGATGTTGGAGATCCTCGGTGAGCCGCTGCTCGCGCGAACGGATTTGCAGCTGATCGGCGATCACAACGTCGCCAACGCGCTCGCCGCCGGCCTGGCCGTGGTCCTCGCCAGTGAGACGCACCGGACGCCGGAGGCGCTGGGCGCGATTGCGCGCGGCCTGCGGTCGTTCCAAGGCCTCGAGCACCGCATCGAGACGGTGACGGAAGCCAACGGCGTCCTCTGGATCAACGACTCGAAGTCCACCAACGTCGCTTCCACGGAAGTTGCACTACGCGGGATGACGCGACCGACCGTGCTCCTACTGGGCGGCCGGCACAAGGGCGAGCCATACACGGCTCTCGAGACGGAGATTCGACGCACGGTGAAGGTGGTGATCGCATACGGCGAAGCCGCGCCGATCGTCGAGGGTGACCTCGGCAGCGTCGTCCCTGTCGAGCGCCTGGGGTCCTCGTTTCACGACGTCATCAGCGCCGCGCGGCGCACGGCGACGGCGGGCGACGTCGTACTGCTCTCACCGGCGTGCTCGAGCTACGACATGTTCGAAAACTATGAGCAGCGCGGACGTGAGTTCAAGCGACTCGTGAGTCAGAGCAGTACGATTCGGAAGCATTCGCCAGCGGGAAAGCGCGAGACGCAGCAGTGAGCGGAGGTGCAGCATTGTGAAGGGAGGGGGACGGGCAGGACGTGCAGCGCGCGAGAACGCCTATGCGCTGGCTGCTGTGCAGGGACGCCGTTCCGCCGACGGCACCGAGCGCGCGCCGGAGTCGCGGCGTGGCGAGCGAACGCGCTGGCGCATCGGCGCGGAGGCGCAGTGGCTCGTGCTGGTAAGCTCGGTCCTCCTCGCGTACGGATTGGCGGTGCTCTACAGTGCCAGCGCGCTCGTCGCGATGAACGAGAACCATCGCAGCGCGTTCTACCTCGTGCGCCAACTCACCGGCGCGGCGGCGGGCGTCCTCGCGTTCGCGATCGTCGCGAAGGTCGACGCCGAGAAGTGGCGCGATTGGGCCTGGCCTCTGATGCTCCTCACCATCGCGACGATGGTGTTGACGCTGGTGCTGCCCGACTCGATCGCGCCGCGCATCAACGGCTCGAAGCGCTTCCTGTTCGGGAGTTCGTTCCAACCATCGGAGCTGGGTAAGCTCGGCGTAATCGTATGGTGCTCGATGCTGGTCGTGCGCAAGGGCGATTCGCTCCGCCGCCTAACGAAGGGCCTCGTTCCATTTCTCGTCGTCATCGGTCTCC
Source organism: Gemmatimonadaceae bacterium (assembly GCA_035279645.1). Taxonomy (GTDB): domain Bacteria; phylum Gemmatimonadota; class Gemmatimonadetes; order Gemmatimonadales; family Gemmatimonadaceae; genus AG2. The sequence continues at coordinate 5,031 of DATEHJ010000227.1, read as the reverse complement.
TCGATGTGCTCGCCGCGCTCGAGCCGGACCTGTCGGTGTCGATGTTGTACACGCTGCTGATGGCGTTATTGCTCTTCGTCGGCGGGGCGCGCATGAGCCACTTCATCGCGCTCGGCGCGCTCGCCATACCGGTGCTCTGGCACAAGATCGAACGGGTGCAGTATGCTGTCCTGCGGGTGACGACCTTTCTCGATCCCGGCAGCGCGCCCTCGGCGGTCAATTACCAGCTCAAGCAGTCGCTGCTCGCGGTAGGCTCGGGCGGCGCCTTCGGCGTGGGATTCGGCGAGGGACGTCAGCAGGCGGGCTTCCTCCCGTACCCCTACAGCGACTTCATCGCGAGCAACATCGGCGAAGAGTGGGGCTTCATCGGGCTTGCGGCGATCACGATCGCATTTGCGATCTACGCCTTGCTTGGCTTCCGTATTGCTCGTAAGGCACGATCGCCCTTTCTGCAATTGGTCGCCGTCGGCCTCACCTTCGTGACAGTGCTGACCGCGTATTTGCATGTCGGCGTCGTCATCGGCTTGCTGCCGACGACTGGTTTGACGTTGCCGTTCGTGTCGTATGGCCGGTCGAACCTCGTGCTGACGATGCTGTTTACCGGCATCCTCGTGAACATTGGCAGCACTCGAGAACGGGTGATCGGGAGCAGCGCGACAGACCCTCTCGCGGTGCCCAACTCGCGGTGAACGAATCAGGCTCGAGTAAGGCAACGGGAGTCCGTGTGTTCTTCGCCGGTGGCGGAACGGGCGGTCATCTCTACCCTGGTCTCGCGATCGCTCGCGCCTTGAAGCAGCTGCGTCCCGATGTTGAGCCTTTCTTCATCGGCGCGAGGCGCGGCATCGAGCGTGACATTCTGCCGACAACCGAATTTCCGCACGTGCTGCTCGATCTGCATCCGTTGTACCGTCCGAAGCTCTGGAACAACTGGAAAACGCTCCGTGGTGCGGCAGGTGCGTGGCGGCAGCTCTCCCGCCTCGCCAAAGACAAGTCGCCAGCGGTCGTCGTCGGCACGGGGGGCTACGCGTCCGGTCTCGCACTGGCGTACGCCGCTTCGCATCGCGTTCCGTACGTGCTGCAAGAGCAGAATAGCTATCCGGGCCTAACGATGCGTTTCTTCGCGCGCTGGGCGCGCGAAGTGTATCTTGGCTACCCGGAAGCGGCTCGCTACCTGAAAAAGGCGAGACGTTCGGCGCTGATCGACTCGGGCAACCCGATCGAGCCGCCACCGCGCGTCCGGCCGACTCACACCGACGCGCGTCGCGCTTGGGGAATACCGCCGATCGGCGGTCGCGTGCTGCTGATATTCGGCGGGAGCCAAGGCGCGCGCGCGATCAATGCCGCGGTAGCCGAGTGGCTGCGCTCCGGCAAGCGTCCGCATGACATGTACGTCATCTGGGCAACCGGGAAGGGCACGTACTCAGAGTTTGCGTCGCTTGCGACCGCCGGCGTGGCGATTCGCCCCTACATCGCGCCCATGTGTGAGGCCTACGCCGCCGCGGACCTCGCGATTGCACGCGCGGGCGCGATGGGCACCGCCGAGATGTGCGCGTGGGGCATTCCGGCGATCCTGGTCCCGCTGCCGACGGCGGCGGCCGATCACCAATCGGTCAACGCTCGCACCCTCGCTGCCGCCGACGCCGCGATTTACATACCACAATTCGACTTCACCGCGAAACGCCTCGACGCCACGCTGCGCGAGCTGATCGAGCAGCCGGCGGAGCTCGAGCGGCTGGCGCAGCGCGCCGTCGGCCGCGCTCGTCCCAACGCGGCCGTCGACATCGCACAGCGCATCGCCGCAATCATCGACGCGACGAATTGATCGCTCCCGCTATATTGCCGCGCTGATGCCTCTCCTGGATTCCGCCGATCCGCGACCCGTACATTTCGTCGGCATTGCCGGCGCCGGCATGAGCGCTCTTGCCGAATTGTTCGTGCGACGCGGCGTGAAGGTCACCGGGTGCGATGCCAATCCCGGTGACACCGCCGACCTCCGCCGCCTCGGCATCACGGTCGGTCCGCACGATCCCGCGCATGTGAGTGGAGCGCGTGCGCTCGTCGTGACGTCGGCGATGCCGAAGGATCATCCAGAGCTACTGCGCGCGCGAGAATGCGGCCTACCTGTCATACGTCGCGCCGACGCGCTCGGCGAGGTAACGCAGGGGCGCGAGTTGGTCGGCGTCGCTGGAACGCACGGCAAAACGACGACGACGGTCATGACGACCGAGGCGCTCGCCGCAGCGGGTCGCGACCCGACGGCGCTCGTCGGTGGTCGAGTTGCCGCATGGTCCGGCAACTTGCGCGCGGGCAGTGATCGGTTGTACGTGGTCGAGGCAGACGAATACGATCGTTCGTTTCTTGCCCTAACGCCGACGGTGGCCGTGGTCACGAACATCGAAGCCGATCACCTCGACATTTACGACGGCCTCGCCGACATCCGAGGCGCCTTCTCGCAATTCGTCTCCGGGGCGCGGGCCATCGTGTCGTGCGGCGAGGACGAGGGTGCCGAGGGAATGCGTCTGCCGACCGGCACCGAGGTGATTCGCTACGCGATCGCGGATGAAGGGCGGGATGGCGCGACGGCCGCCGTGCGCGATGCGCGCCTGGTCGCCAGAGCGGTGCGTCATGGCGCTTCGGGAAGCGCCTTCCATCTCGAATTCGATGGCGAGCCGTTAGGCGCCGTTGCACTCGGTGTTCCGGGACGACATAACATTCTCAACGCCCTCGCGGCCCTCGGGAGCGGCCTGATGCTCGGCGCGTCGGCACCGGCGATGGCGCGCGGGCTCGCGAATTTCCGCGGCGTGGAGCGGCGATTCGAGCGGATCGGCGAAGCACGCGGCGTCACGATCCTCGACGACTACGCACATCACCCGACGGAGATCGCGGCTACCGTCGCCGCGGCGCGTGACGCCTTTCCGTCGCGACGTCTCGTCGTCGCATTCCAGCCGCACCTCTTTTCGCGCACACGCGATTTCGCGGGCGATTTTGCCACAGCGTTGGCGCGGGCCGACCTCGTGTTCCTCACCGAGATCTACCCGTCACGCGAGCAACCCATCGCTGGTGTTACGTCTTCGCTCATCGCCGACGAGTTGCCGCTGCGCGGACGTCTCAACTGGCGCGGCGAACGTCGCGACCTCGCGCCGGCGCTCGTCGCGGCCGTGCGGCACGGTGATGTCGTCATCGTCATGGGCGCGGGCGACATCACGCAATCAGGACCCGAGCTACTGGCGCTGCTCACGGAGCGAAAATGAGCGGCCCCTCCCCCGAGGCGGCCGGCGCCGATCCCGCCTGGTCGAAAAGCCGCGTTAGGCTCGCCTGGCTCGGCGTTGCCGTCATCGTGATGCTCGGCGCCCCTTTCTGGGGACCGCTCCTGCTGCGACAGTTGTCATTCTTTCGCGTGCGCAAGATCGAGATCGTGGGCGCGCACTATTTATCTGTCGGCGACGTTCTGGAGCGTCTCCATGTCGACACGACAGCCTCCGTCTGGGATCCGACGGGCCCGCTCGTCGCGCGACTCGCACCGCATCCTCAGATTCGCAGCGTAACGTTGCGGCGCAAACTCCCGAGCACAGTGGTGGTCGAGATTCAAGAAAACCTCCCGGTTGCCTTGGTCGCATCCGACGATGGGCTTCGCGCCTACGATGCGCGCGGGACACTGCTCCCGATCGATCTTGCGCGCACACCCATCGACGCGCCGATTCTCCCACAGCGTGACGTCGGGCTGCTCCGTCTCTTGGGCGTCTTGCGCAACGAGGCCCCGGCGCTCTACGATCGCGTGAGCGAAGTCCGCGTCACGGCTCCTGACGAAGTGATTTTGCAACTCGCCGGCACACCGGTGCGCGCGATGCGCGACGTGACGCCGGCGCGGCTCGCCGAGATCGAACCTGTTGAGAACGACCTTGCCCGCCGCGGCCTCCGCGCGGCGGAGATTGACTTACGTTACCGAGACCAGGTCATCGCCAGACTGCCATGAATCCGGAACGCCTCGTCGCTGGACTCGATATCGGATCCGCGAAGACAACCGCCATTATCGCCGAGACGACCGGCGAGTTGCCGAAACACCCGTCGATCAAATTGCTCGGCGTAGGACAGGCCAGGACGACGGGCATGCGCCGCGGTGTCGTGTCCGACATCGAAGAGACTACGCGCTCGATTCGTCAGGCACTGCAAGACGCCGAGCGCATGGCGGGTACGCAGGTGCAGGAGCTCTACGCCGGCATCGCGGGCGAACATGTCCAAGCGATGATCAGCAAGGGCATCGTCGCCGTGAGCGGCGATGAGATCGACAAACACGACATCGATCGCGCGAATGAAGTCGCGCGCGCGCAGGCGATTCCTCCCGACCGCGAGCTGCTGCACGCGATCCCGCAGGAATACACGGTCGATCGCAACGCCGGCATTCGCGATCCAATCGGCATGATCGGCACGCGTCTGGAGACCGAGATGTATCTCGTCACCATCGGCAGCTCGCCGGCGCTGAATCTTCGCAAGTCGGTGGAACGCGCCGGATATCGCGTTCGCGAGCTCGTGCTCGAGCCGCTCGCGAGCGCGCTGGCCGTACTCACCGAAGACGAGAAGGAGCTCGGTGTCGCCCTCGTCGAGATGGGTGCAGGCACGACGGACTTGGCGCTCTTTCACGAGGGAAAAATCCGGCACCTCGGTACCGTTGCCTTCGGCGGCAACAATGTCACGAGCGACATCGTGCACGGCCTGGGGGTGACGCAAGCCGACGCCGAGCGATTGAAGGAACGATTCGGCTGCGCGTACGAACCGCTCGTCGATCCCTCCGACATCATTCAGTTGCCGAGCACCGTAGCGCAGGGCGATCGGCACATTCCGCGCGAATTGCTCGCACACATCATCCACCAGCGAATGGATGAGATTTTCGATCTCGTGCAACGCGACATCGCGGCGGCGGGATACGCGGGGAAGCTGAGTGCGGGTATCGTACTGACCGGTGGGGCAGCGGCGATGCAGGGCGTCGCCGAGCTGGCGAGCGATGTCTTCGGAACAGGCGTTCGCGTCGGCCTT
>DATEHJ010000226.1:0-2309 GCA_035279645.1 Gemmatimonadaceae bacterium | reverse complement strand
GCGCGCGGTTGAATCTTCGTCCAGTCGGTGGGACGTCGATCGGTGCGCTCGCCAAGGACCTGCTCGACGAGGGTGTTGCGCGCGGGCGCGGTGAGGAACGCGGTACCGTCCCACCGCAGGCCGAGCATCGCGTTGAGTCGCGCGCTCGGACGCCATTCGGCCTGCGCAAAGGCGCCGAGCTCGGCGACGCTTTGGTGCGTCGTCGGCTGCGCTTCCTCGAGGGGCAGCGTGCGACTGTAGCGGAAGGGCCGCAGCGCCTCGAGATCGGTCAGCGAATTGAACTCGAACAGGCCACTCTGCGATTCAGCGATGTAAGTCGTTAGGCGCGTGAGCGCGTTGTCGGTGCCGACCGTCCAGAGGACGTTGCCGTGCTGCAGATAGGCGTGGTCGATGAGCTGAAGGCCCCCCTCACGGCTGTCGTCCGGCGCCAATCGATTGCCGCCGAACTGGACGCGAATGTCGCCGTGGCTCCCGTCCGACAACGTCGACTGGATGCGGACGAAGCCGCGTGGCGCGCTGCTGTTCGGGGTGAGCCGTCGATTCGATGCGGAGATGCCGAGCTGCAATTCGTTCTGAAGCCCCGACGCAATGGTCGAGTGCAGCGCGATCTGCGAGAGATTCTCGACCGTGCGGTAGTTCGAGCGCCCGTCGAAGAGCGTGATCGGTTGGTCCACGCCACCACTCAGCGGGCTGTCCCAGGCGCTGTAGTCGTTGGTCAGCGTTAGGCGGTGGCGGCCGTCGAGCGCCCAGTCGACGCGCGCGAACGCGGTGTTCGCCACTGGTCGCCGATCGAGGCGTCCGATCTGCGAGCGCGTCGTGTCGAGCGCGTAGCTGGTGGCGAGAATGCGCATGAGTCGCGTCAGGGAGTCCCTCGCGACCCCCGCCGACAGCTCGTCGGCGGGAGTTTGGACGAGCCCCGAGAAGAGCGGCTCGTTGGAGTCCCAGCGGTCGAGCGCGACGAACAGGTGGGCGCGGTTGCGAACGATGGGTCCGCCGAAGCTCCCGCCCCACTGCACCGCCGAGAATTGACGCTGACTTCGCGTCCGCGCCTGGAAGTCCGTCTCCGGCGTCAGGTTACTGCCACGATAGTAGACGAAGGTCGAGCCGGTCCACTCGTTCGTGCCCGCCTTGGTTGCCGCGCGAACGGTGCCTCCGCCCTGCCGACCCTGGGTTACGTCGTAGGCGGCGCTCGTCACCTCGAACTCACGAATCGCTTCCATCGACAGCGTGAAGGGGCCAGCGCCGAACTCGCCCGCGCGCAGCGTATTGCGCGCCTGCACGCCGTCGATGCGAATGTCGGTCGACGTCCAGCGCTGTCCGAGGAGTGACGCCTGCACACCGGTCGTCGGGGCGAGCGTCGTTAGGTCGGTAAAGTTGCGATTGACGGCGGGAATGTCGGCGAGTTGCTCGCTGCTGACGCGAAAATTCGCGCCCATGCTCGGCGCGCGCCGTTCTTCACTGGTACCGGCGACGACGACGGGTGGCAGCTCGGCCGGCGCGGGACCGAGCACCATGTCGATGACGACGCGGCTGCCGAGCGTCAGTTGATAGCCTGCGCGCGACGACGGCCGAAAGCCCAGCCGTCGCGCGGTGATCGTGTACGGACCGCCGAGCGGGAGTTGCAAGAATGCGAATCGCCCGGTCGCGGTCGTGAGGATCGTTGACTCGACACCGGTGAGCGTGTTGTGCGCGGTGACGGTCACGGCGGCCAGGCCGACGCCAGCGCTGTCCCGTACTGTCCCGAGGATCGATGCGTCGATCGTTTGTGCTCGCGCGGAAGATGTCAGCGCGGCGAGGAGCACGGCCAAGGAAAGACAAGCGACGGGGATCGAGCGGCGTCTGCGCATAGAGCAAGGCGGGCGGAGAGGAAGCCAAACGAGGAGCGATATACCGCGCCGAATATATCGCTTCCGCGGCAAATAATATCCCGCCCTCATCGCTGGCTAGGATCGACGGAGATACGGCGTGAACCGGTCCGCCACGAGCTGCGCCGTCTCACGGTACTGCGAGAGCACCTGGCGGCCCGTCTGCGTGAGGCGCGCACCGCCGCCCGCGGCGCCTCCCTTCTCCGCCTCGACCAGGGGCGACGCAAAGCACTCGTTCATGGTCCGTACGAGGAGCCACGCCCGTCGATAGGTCATGCGCATGCGACGAGCGGCGCCTGAGATTGACCCCGTGGCGTCGATGGCTTGCAACAAATCAGCCTTACCAGGACCGATGGCGATGGCCGATCCCCATAGAATCCGCACGCGTGGCGCGCCGCTCGCTCTCTGTGCTCGTCGCATTCGCGCCTTGTTATGGAACAGCTG
>DATEHJ010000225.1:0-7387 GCA_035279645.1 Gemmatimonadaceae bacterium | reverse complement strand
GCGGTATCGTGCGCTGAATCAGATCGTCGACGAGCTGCTCGAACTTGGCACGCGACAGCGTGTAGTTCAGGTGCTTTGGGCCGGACTGATCGGCGGTGATGAATGGGAGATTGATGTCGGTCGACATCGTCCCCGACAGCTCCATCTTCGCCTTCTCGGCTGCCTCCTTCAGGCGCTGGAGCGCCATCGGATCCTTCTAGAGATCGATCCCTTGATCGCGCTTGAACTCTCCGACGATCCAGTCGATGACGCGCTGATCGAAGTCGTCGCCCCCGAGATGCGTATCGCCGTTCGTGGACTTCACCTCGAACTGGCGCGAGCCCTCGACATCGTACAGCTCCAACACCGAGATGTCGTACGTGCCGCCGCCAAGATCGAAGACCGCAACCTTCTCGTCTTTCTTTTTATCGAGTCCGTACGCGAGTGCCGCGGCCGTCGGCTCGTTGATGATTCGCAGAACGTCAAGGCCTGCAATCTTGCCGGCGTCCTTCGTCGCTTGTCGCTGCGAATCGTTGAAATACGCCGGGACCGTGACGACTGCCTTGGACACAGAGTGCCCCAGGTAGTCTTCGGCGGTTTGCTTCATTTTCTGGAGAATCATCGCCGAGATCTCGGGGGGCGAATAGCGCTTGCCCTGCACCTCGACCGTGGTGAGATCGTTCTGCCCTGATAGGACTTTGTATGGAACTCGCTTAATCTCCTCGGGCACCTCGGACATCTTGCGTCCCATGAAGCGCTTGATCGAGAAGATCGTGTTCTGCGGATTGGTGACTGCTTGACGCTTGGCGACCTGGCCAACGAGCCGCTCACCATCTTTTGTGAAGCCGACGACCGAGGGAGTGGTACGTCCCCCCTCTGAGTTGGGAATGACGACCGGATCGCCGCCCTCCATCACCGCGACAACAGAGTTGGTCGTGCCCAGGTCGATACCGATGACTTTATCCGCCATTGCAACCTCGAGTGTGAAGTTCGGCGGAGCGGGTGCCGCAACGCATCTACGCTCCGCCAATGCCCGCTGACGGGAGGGCAAGTCGAGGACCTGACGTCTGCGCCAACTTGGCAGCGGCAGCCAGTGGATGGGTTACATTTCTGACGCACGTACGCCACCTCGGCCAATGATCCCGCTCAGCGACGAGAATCCGACGCTTCACACGCCGGTGATGACGTGGGCTCTCCTCGGGGCCATGTTCGCCGTTTTCCTCACGGTTCAGGGCGCCGGCTTCGACGAGCTCAAACTCGCAACGAGCATTTGCAGCTGGGGCATGGTGCCCGGCGAGATCACCCATCGCGCCGCACTCGGGACGGCGGTCCCCATCGCGCGTGGCCTCTCCTGTGTGGTCCACAACGACGCGATCAACAAGTTCACGCCCCTTACGTCGATGTTCCTGCACGGCGGTTGGAGCCACATCCTCGGCAACGCTCTTTTCTTCTGGGTGTTCGGCAACAACATCGAGGACAGCATGGGGGCAGTACGGTTCCTCGCCTTCTACTTGATTTGCGGACTCGCTGCCGCCGCGACGCACATCCTGATGCAGCCCGGCTCGCCCGTTCCGACCGTCGGTGCGTCAGGAGCGATCTCGGGCGTGTTGGGCGCCTATCTCGTGCTCTATCCACGAGTGCGCGTCAACATGCTCTTCATCTTCATCATCATCATTCGTGTCATACCCGTGCCCGCGTGGCTGGTATTGATCTGGTGGTTCGCCTGGCAGCTCATTGCGGCGCTGCCGCAGCTGTCGCAGGTGAATCCCGACGTCTCGAGCGGCGTTGCCGTTTGGGCACACGTGGGCGGCTTTATCGCTGGAGCGATCCTGATCAAAGTTTTCGAGAAGCCATCCTTTGTCGCCGAACGAGAGGCAGTGCGTCGCAACCAGGTGATTTGGCCCCAGTCTCGCTGAGACGGCACTTGAAGGGTGTGACGGGCCGGGTATCTTCCGGCGCCATTGTCGGGAGGCCGGATTGGGAGTACTGGCGAGACTAATTCCGCGTGACGAGCAGTTCTTTGATCTGTTTGATCAGCTCACCGCGCACCTCACGGAAAGCGCTCGCATGCTGGCGGTGTTGTTCGACGACCCGTCTCATGTCGGCGACCATGTTCGCGCGATCAAGGATGTCGAGCACAAGGCCGACATTCTCACGAGCACGATCAATCAGCGCATCGACAAGAGCTTCGTCACCCCGATCGATCGGGAGGACATTCACATGCTCGCCTCGCGGCTCGACGACGTCATCGATCTTCTTGACGGCACGTCGCGGCGATTCGAGATGCTGCACATCGACGTGGTGAAGGAGCCGGCGCGCCACCTTGCGCGAGTCCTCATACAAGCCTCGGAGCACATTCAGATCGGTGTCTCGTCGATCCGGCAGCCGAAGCTGGTGAGCGTTCAGGCAGCGCACATCAAGAAGCTCGAGGAGGAGGCGGACGCGATCTATCACGCAGCCGTCGGCGACTTGTTCGCCGGGCATCCCGATCCACTCGACGTTCTAAAGTGGAAAGAAATGTACGACACGCTCGAGCGCGCGACCGATAGCTGCATGGGCGTCGCGCAGGTGCTGCAAAGCATCTCACTCAAGAACGCGTGAGGCATCGCGCAGCGTGATTCCGTACGTCGTCGCGATTGTCCTCATCGCGTTCGTCTTCGATTTCATCAACGGCTTTCACGATTCGGCGAATTCCATCGCCACGATCGTCGGCACACGTGTCCTCAATCCCTTCACCGCGGTCCTGTGGGCGGCAACGTTCAACTTCGCCGCACTATTCACCGTCGGTACCGCGGTGGCGAGCACGATCGGCAAGGGAATGATCGACGTGTCATTCGTCGACGCGAACGTCATTCTCGGAGGACTGCTCGGCGCAATCATCTGGAACCTCATCACCTGGTCCTTCGGGCTGCCGTCGAGCTCATCGCATGCGCTGATCGGTGGATACGCCGGTAGCGCCATTGCCAAAGCAGGCCTGGCGGCAATCCTCTGGGGGAGAAAGTGGATCGAGACGCTCGAGTTCATAGCGCTCTCGCCGATCATCGGTCTCGTCGCTGGGTTCAGTTTGATGATCGCCGTGTATTGGATCTTTCGTCGGGTCTCGCCGCACCGCGTCGATCGGTTCTTCCGCGTCGCACAGCTCGGCAGCTCGGCGCTCTTCTCATTCTCCCACGGTGCGAACGACGCTCAGAAAACGATGGGCATCATCGCCGGACTCCTGGTGGCGTCGAAGGAGCTGTTCCGTCTGCAGACGGGCGTACTCGGCCACTTCTATGTGCAGTCGGCCGATCACATTCCGCTCTGGGTTGAGGTTTCGGCGTACGTGATGATCTCGCTCGGCACGTTGTTCGGCGGTTGGCGGATCGTGCATACGATGGGCTCGCGCATAACCCGCTTGCGGCCGGTCGGCGGCTTCTGCGCCGAAACGGGGGGAGCTTTCGCCATCCTCATCGCCACTCGTCTGGGCATCCCGGTGAGCACCACGCACACGATCACTGGGGCAATCGTCGGCGTGGGGGCGACGCACCGTCTGTCAGCAGTACGTTGGGGAATAGCTGGGCGGATCGTCTGGGCCTGGGTGCTCACGATCCCAGCGGCTGGAATCATGGCAGCCATTGCATACAAACTGCTGAGCCATTTTGTGCATCTGGGCTGCTAACTCCGGGCGAAAAGCCCGCTTCGGTGCCTGTAGTTGGGTCTGCCGTGACCTACCCGTGACAACAGCATCGTCTTAGAGCTATACCTTCTGTGGCCCCTCCGCGGAATCCAACCCGATGCAAGACGTAGCTGGGCAGAGCTCGCTGTTCATCAACCGCGAGTTGAGCTGGCTCGCGTTCAATGGACGCGTGCTTCAGCAGGCTGTAGACACCAGGACTCCACTTCTCGAGCGAGTGAAGTTCCTCTCGATCTTCAGCACGAACCTGGACGAGTTCTACATGGTGCGCGTCGCCGGTGTGCGACGTCAGGTAGCGGCTAATGTCCAGCTGGCGCCAGTCGACGGTTTGAGTCCGCAGGAGCAGCTCGACGCTATGGATCGCGTTGTACGCGAGCAGCTGGCCGTGCAGCGGCGATGCTTCGAGGACGTAATCGAGCAGCTCTCGACGCATGGCATTCGTCTCATCGGGGTTGCCGATCTGTCAGCGCGAGAGTGGGGCACGCTCGACGAGTACTTCGAGTCGCAAGTCTTTCCCGTACTCACTCCGCTCGCCGTCGATCCAGGCCACCCGTTCCCGTACATCTCGAATCTCTCGCTCTCTCTGGCCGTCGAGATCCGCGATCCCGAGACGGGTGAGGATCACTTCGCGAGAGTGAAGGTCCCGAAGAGCCTTCCGCGCTGGGTTTCGGTTTCGGGACGTCCCAATCATTTCGTTCCGCTCGAGGAAGTCATCGGCGCCAACCTCGGCGCGCTGTTCCCGGGCATGGAGGTGCTGCGGTGGCATCCCTTCCGGATCACGCGTTACTCCGACCTCGAACTGCCGGTCGAGGAGCCGGAGGATCTGCTCGCGACGATCGAAGAGCAGGTCTTCAAGCGTCGATTCGGGGAGGTCGTTAGGCTGGAGGTGGAGGACGCGATGCCGGCGCACCTCCGCACGCTTCTCCTCGAGGAGCTTCGCGCGGAGGATGTGCCGCAGAGCGCCGCGCTCACCGAGCGCGACGTGTTCGAGGCGGGGAAGCTGCTCGGCCAGGGTGATTTGATGGTGCTGAGCGGCCTGGATTTCCCGACGCTCAAGGACGCGCCGTTCACGCCGAGCATTCCTCCCGAACTGCGCGATCCGCGCCGTTCGATTTTCGAGGTCATCCGCGAGCGCGATCTGCTCGTGCACCACCCGTATGACTCGTTCGGCGGAACCGTCGAGCGATTCCTCGAGACGGCCGCCGAGGACGACAACGTGCTCGCGATCAAGCTGACGTTGTACCGCACGTCGGGCGACACGGCCATCGTCGATGCCCTCATCGATGCCGCACAGCGCGGCAAGCAGGTCGCCGTGCTCGTCGAGCTCAAGGCGCGTTTCGACGAGGCGAATAACATCACGTGGGCGCGGCGATTGGAGAGCTTTGGCGTCCATGTGGCGTACGGCTCGGCGACCTTGAAGACGCACACCAAGCTCGCGCTCGTCGTCCGGCGCGAAGCCGACGGCATTCGACGTTATGTGCATCTTGGGAGCGGGAACTACAACTCACGCACGGCGCGGCTGTACAGCGACATCGGTCTGTTCACGTGCAGTCGGTCGATCGCGGCCGATGTTACTGATCTTTTCAACTCGCTCACCGGCTACTCGCGGCAACGTCTCTATCGCAAGCTGCTCGTGGCGCCGGCCAACATGCGGCCGCGCTTCCTGGATCTGATCGATCGAGAGGCGGAGCACGCGCGCGCCGGTCGCAAGGCGCGCATCGTCGCGAAAATGAACGCGCTCGTCGACCCGGATACGATCGAGGCGCTGTACCGCGCGTCGCGCGCGGGTGTCGAGATCGAGCTGATCGTGCGTGGCATTTGCTGCCTGCGCCCCGGAGTTCCCGGCATCAGTGACGGGATCAGCGTCATCAGCATCGTCGGGCGATTCCTGGAGCATTCGCGGCTGTTTTACTTTGCGAACGGCGGCGCCGAAGAGTTCTATATCGGCTCCGCGGACTGGATGCAGCGCAACTTCGATCGTCGCGTCGAAGCGGTGGCGCCCGTCGAGGACGCGACATTGCACGAACGATTGCGCAGCCTGCTGCGCACCTGCCTCGAGGACAATCGGCAGGCGTGGGAGTTGGCCGCCGACGGCAGCTGGACGCAACGGACGCCTAACGGCGTCGTCCACGCGACGCACGACATTCTCCTTCGCGAGTCGTGGGGTCTCACGGCGCCCGACGGGCGCATGTCGGGAGAGAGTCGCGCCGTCACGTCGCTCGTGTAGTGAGAGGGGATAGGAATAGGGGACAGGGGCTGCGGCCTCGAGTCACTCGGCGTTCTTCTCGGTGTCCTGCGACGAGAGCACCGTGCCGTCGGGCGCGACGATTTCCACCGGTACGCCGGCGACTTTGGCGAGCAGGGCGGATTTGCGGTGCGCGCCCCAGCATTCGAGGCGGAGCGAGGTGCGGCTGTCGCTGGCCACGGGAGTGATGCGAATCGCGCGCTTCACCCAGCGTATGCGAAGCGTCTTCACCGCGCCGGTGTGACCGCGGTCAAAGCCGTCGGCAACGCGCAGGATCGCGGACAGCCGCCGCACGCGCGCCCGTAGCTTGCTGTCGAGCGATCCATAGTTGCGATGCTTCTTCTTGGGTGGTGCGCCGCGGTGATAACGCGCAACGTTCGCGATCACGACCTGCTCCGCGGGAGGAACGCCGAGCAGCTCGGCGTGAACGATGATGTGGTAGGAGTGCTTGTGGTGGCGATCGTAGCTGATGTGATACCCGACATCATGCAGGATCGCGGCATCGGCGAGCAGCGGGCGTTCGGCGAGGGCCGCACCCAGGCGCGCACCTAACGAGTCGAACAGGCGGAGGGCCAGTCGTTGCACGTTCGTCGCGTGCGGCTGCTCGTAATGACATCGGACGGCGAGCTCGCGCACCGACCGCTCGCGCGCTTCGCCCGGATCGGCGACGACGGGGCGCACGCGCGCGGCCTCGAGCAGAATTCCCTCGCGAATGCCGTAGCGCGAGACCTGGACGTCGCGCGCCTCGAGTCGCGCCATCACTTCGGCAACCACGGCGAGCCCGGCGACGATGATGTCGGCGCGGTCGGGGTTCAAGCCCTCGACCCCGCGGCGCTCGGCTGGACTCATCGCGTGAAGCATCTCGAGCAGGTGTTCCACATCGCCGCGCGGAATCCGCGCCGCATGAACGCTCCGTGCCGTGAAGATGCCCTGCCTCGTTAGGTACAGGCCCGCCAGGTTCGTGAATGTGCCGCCGGAGCCGATCATCTGCGCGCCGCGCCAATCTCGCACCGGGAGATGCGGACGAAGCTGAGCGCGCACCTCCTTGCGCAATCGGCGCAGTGCTTTGGGGCTCGTCGCGCCATCGGGGAGAAAACGCTCGGTGAGGCGAACGGCGCCCAGCGGCAGCGACGACAGTCGTTCGATGACGCCGTCGACGCTGAGCACGAGCTCCAGCGATCCGCCGCCGATGTCGGCGACGACGGCGCGGCCCGCACCGAGCTCGAAGTGCGCGAGCGCACTGCGAAAGCTCAGCCGTGCCTCCTCCTCGCCCTCGAGGACGCGAACGTGCAGCCCCGTCTGACGCTCGACGCGCTGGAGAAAGTCGTCGCCATTGCTCGCGTCGCGTACCGCGCTCGTAGCCACGGCCTCGATACGTTGAGCTCCGAGCTGCCTTGCGAGGGTTGCCATTCGCGCGATGTCGTCGACGGCACGCGACATCGCGCCCTCGTCCAGCACACCATTGTCGACGAGACCGGCGGCGAGGCGCG
>DATEHJ010000224.1:0-2324 GCA_035279645.1 Gemmatimonadaceae bacterium | reverse complement strand
CAGCAGCTGGAGACGCTCAAAGACATTCTCGCGAAAATCGAGAGCCGTTGCCCGCCTGCGCTGATGAAACGGCTGCTACCAGACCTCGAGGTCCTCGAACCGACTCACGTCGACGCGATTCCGCGGGGCGGCTCGGCCGAGGCGCGGGGCGGTTCCAAGATTCGGAGCTCCGAGAGCGAACCCACAATCGGTGAAAGCCACATCCCCAACCGGCCGCCTGCTCCGGATCCGCGAATGCCGAAAGACACCTCGTCGGTCGTCGTCGACAAATCCACGCCACACGAGCACTCGGATTTTTCGGACGACATTCCCACGGTGAGAAGACCGCGGTCCGAAAAAGAGCTTCTCGCGGGCGTCGTCAAGCGAGCGCGCAAGGATTTGGCCGACACCCTCGAGGACTGGGAGCTCGGGAACGTTCCGCGGGACCGGGCCCACTTCTCCCAGCAGTGCATGGAGCGGAAGTGTGGCTATTCGAGAATGATCGTCGCGCGCGAGCTGACGAAAGACGGGATCAAGGATAGCCAGATCTTCATGGTCCAGATCTATGACGTCGCCGGCTACGGCCGGCACACGTTCACGATCGTCGAGATCGCGCCGCAACGATACATCCTGATCGATGCGACCTTCGCTCAGTTCGAGGGCATGTTCCAGGGAGCTCCGCGTGTCGGTGAGCGGATTCTGCGCGAGACCGGACCGCTCGGTGCGCACATTCGCACGGAGCTCTTGTTCAAGGGCTACGTCGAGCTGAACGACGAGATCGCCAACATCTACGTGAAGGTCGTTTCAGAGCTGGATCACGGAACCTATACCGTGAAGGATCTCATACGTCCGGAATGGAGCCTCGCACGGAACCGAGACATGTTGGACTCGGTTCCGTGAGGATTGTCGCTACTTCCAGCCGATTCCCAAGCCGACGCTGCCGTACATCGGCGGAACGAGCGTGTTCCATCGCTCAGTGCGAAGGGTTCCCGCGCGGACGGTGAGTTCCGCGATACCCGCCGTCACGCCTCCCGCGACTCCGGCATGCAACGTCCCACCGGGCGTCAAGTACCACCCGTTCTTGGCATCGGCATAGTAGTACTCGCGATACCAATTCGAATTCGTGAGCCGCGTCGCGATCGCCTTGTCGAAACCCGTCTCCGCGGCAAGAAACCATCGGCGGCGATATGCGCCGGCGGTGAGTGTCGTCGACGCGCCGAGATTGAGCGCGGTGTAGATCGAGTTGCTCGTGCCGCGGGCAATGAACGCGTCTTCGGTGGCAATCCGAAACGCTCCCCAGTGAACGACGGTCGTTCGCGCCGTCGCGCGCGCTCTCCAATCGTGCATGTCGAATGCCGCCACCACCGTCCCGAACTCGGCGCCGACCTGCAGTTTGAATCGACCTGGAATCACGCCAGAGACACCGGCAGTTCCGACGAAGGCAGGGTCGAGTCCAAAAGTCGCGTACGTCCAGGCCTTCGTGGAATCGAAGCGCGCGACGTTCCACTGCGCGCTGGCGCACGAAGCGATGCATAGTACGAACGGCACCGCCTTCATATATGATGTGGGTCTCATTGTCCCCCCGTTCTCGACATGAGATAGTTTCGGATCTGCCCGGCGACGATCGCCGGCTGCCTCCAGTGGACGTCGTGTCCGACGCCGTCCACCACGATCAGCGACGCCAAGGGATAGCTCTTCATCTGCTCGGTCTGGAGCGACGGGCCGAGCACTTCGCTCAATGCACCCGCGATGAACAGCACCGGCGTCGTGTACCGCGACAAGTTCGTCGTGAAGTCGTAGACGGCGACGCCGTTCTTCATGCTTTCCCTCGGCAGTGTTTGGTTGACCAGCGCGCCGAGCCGCCACACCGGTTCCGGATCAACGTCCCATTGTTCGTGATACCGCGGCTGCGATCCTCGAAGCCCGAGGAGCAGATCGTAATCCATGCGCGCGTTGCCGTCGGGCGAGACGAACTGCGTAGCCCAGGCGTAGTCGTTGAGCCACTCGGCGAATAGGTCGACGTCGCGAATGTCTTTCTTGATCCGTTCGAAAGTCGTGCCGGTGAGCGGGCCGGACTCGATGAGCACGGCGCCGGCGACTTTCTCGGGATGCTCGTTGATGTACGCCGTGGCGTACATGCTGCCCCACGAATGGCCCACGAGAAAAACCGGACGCCCGTGTGCGTAGCGGTCGACGAGCGCGTCGAGATCCGCCAGGTACGTCGCCATCGTCAGCCCCGACCGGGGCTCTCGGCGCGACAGGCCGGCACCGCGCTGATCCCAGTAGACGAGGAAATGGTCGTCCGCCAAGCTGTATCCGGCATACCGCGAGGCGAGCGGCAAAAG
>DATEHJ010000223.1:0-2521 GCA_035279645.1 Gemmatimonadaceae bacterium | reverse complement strand
TTGCCACCGGGAAGCGGGCGCGCGCCGATGATGTTGTTCCAGGTCACCGTGCTCTTCGCGGTGACCGCGCCAAGCTGGCGAATCGGCGGTTGCTGCTGCCCACCGGCAACGCTCGACAGCAGGATGAGAAGTATGGAAGCTCGTTTCATGTGAAATCGCTCATGGCCTCGAAATGATCACTTGAGTCTGTGCGCCGCCTCCGCCCCCGACGAAGACCGCCTGTCCGCCGCCCATCATCGCTGCTGCCGAACCGGGAAGCATCGGTGCGCCGGTGAAGCTCGCCGTGCCCGACCGAATCGACGCGAGATAGCGCGGTTCGAGATAGCTGGCGACGAACGCCGGCAGCTTCCGCTGCTGCTCGGCGGTGAGTATTTCCTTAACAGACGGCGCGAGCAATGCGAGCAGATCCACCGATGCGCGCCGCGCGGCGAGATAGTGATCGTACGCCGCGTCCTGGTCGTAGCGAGCCGGTAGATCGCTCAGATACTTCGCGACGGGCGCCCAGATCGAATCGACTCGCACACTGTACCACCGGTTGAGCGACGCGATGCTGTCCGCTTGTTGCGCCGAGAGGTGCAGGCTGTCCTGCTGGCGGAGAATCTGCGCCATCGGATTCGGGACGCCCCCCTGCCCGTACATGAGTCGCAGGAACTGCTCGGGGATCTTTTGGCCGTCCGTACGGCGGCCGCGATCCAGCTGCGTCGTCAACGCTTGTCGTTCGCGCGTCGGTCCGACGTCGAAGCGCAACATCGCCGTCAGCGTCACCGGTAACCGGAAGGCGCTCAACGCGGGAAGCGTCGCGCCGAACCGTTGGTTGACCTCATAGATGTACCGACCGCCGCTGCTGGGATCGAACCCACGCACGTACAACAGCGATTGATCGGGCGTCGCCGGTTGTCCCCACCCATGTAACCGGTTCGACCCGTGCATGATCAGGTCCGCAGCGCCCAGCGGATTCGACAGGTTGAACGAGAGTGTCGCGCGCTGAGGCATGCGTACTCTCATGGGATTGAACGTGAAGCTCAGGTTCGCTGTCGACGTCCACGGCCCTTCGCAGCTGTTCCGGCCGGCAAGATCGCCGAGCTGTTTGCGCAGACAGTCGCGCGCCGCAGCCGAACCGTGGTCTAACAACGCCGCCATTCCCGAGGCCACGGCCGGGTCTTCGGCCGTGGCCGGTTCGAATATGAAAGCGCGATCGTTCGCGTAGCCGTCGCCGTTCACGTCGCTCGCAACGAGCGGCGTGAAGGGCGTCCCCGAGCGGAACTGGCCGTACCAGCTCACGTTCACGGTATTGAAGAAGTTGTAACCGAGCGTATACACGATCTGATGGCGGGAATCGAATGACGAGCGGCCCCACGACAGGTCGAAGGGATTGCCGACGGTGCTCCCGAAACCGCGCGCGAGGTCGCGCACGTTGCCGTACACGTACGCGAGACTCCACGAGTAGGACGTACTGAACGTCATCGGCGAAAGGCGCAGGCTCACCTGCCGGCTCATCGACTCCAGATCGGAGCGCATCTCGGTCACGCGTGAGAAGAGCGGCGTCACACGCGCGTCTCCCGAGGCGATCACTCCAGTCGACGGCACGATGCTCGATGGCAGAACGTAGACCGGCCGTTGATCCTCGCCGGCAAGCGCGAACCGCTGTACCGCATTGAAGTTCAGATCGACGAAGCCCGCCTGGTTGTAATTGCGCGAGTACACGCCTTCGATCGTGGCCATCAATCGGTTGCCCAGCACCGGCCCGTTCCACTGCAGGTTCGAGCGCACACTCCGCGGCGCCACGAAATCCTTCGCGAAGAGGAAAACGTTAGGCGCGGTGTTGGCGAACACCGTTCCCGTCGTGCCGTCGGCGCAGGTCGCCGGAATCGTCGACGGATCGTTCTCGTACGACGTCCAGTTGGGCACTGGGGTCGCCGGTCCGACGCAATTGAGCTGCTGCACCGCGGTCGGCAACCCGGTGTTGTCGATCGCTTGCCCGACCAGCGTCGTTCCCGGAACGTTCTGGAAGAGGCCGACGCCGCCCCGCACCACCGCGCGCGGAATCCGCGCCGCGCCGTCGAAGCTCGCGATCTGTGGCGCCGTGCCGTACGTCCACGAGAAGCCGACGCGCGGACTCGCGTAGAGATGATTCGGAACGTGATCATTGCGAGCCTGAAAGATGTTCTCCACGTCCGGATTCAACACCGGATCGGACATGAAGCGATTCCCGTCGAGCCGAACACCGTACTGAACTTGTAAATCATTCGTCGGGCGCCACGCGTCGCCGAGCGATACCGCCCCAACGAGCTGGCTCGCACCGCTCAGCCGCGGCGAGAGCTGTCGCGTGAACGACGCCGGCTGGTCGTTCGCGAAATCCTGCAGCGAGAGATAGGAGTAGGTGCCGAGAAGATTCGTCGTCTGGTTCGATGTATAGGCATCGCGTCGCAGCTCCGTCGTCAGCTTGAGCCGATGCTTGTTGCTCGTACTGAACCACGACAACGAGTTCATGAATCCGACGCTGTTCGTCGACTGCGAAGTG
>DATEHJ010000222.1:0-15510 GCA_035279645.1 Gemmatimonadaceae bacterium | reverse complement strand
CCTCGACGTATTCGACGGACCCGATCAGCCCCCACTCTTCGGCGTCCCAGGTGGCAAAGACGATCGTTCGCTTCGGCCGCATGCCTTGCTTCACCTGCTCGGCGACCGCGCGTGCGGCTTCGAGCACACTCACCGTCCCGCTGACGTTGTCGGCCGTGCCGGTGTCCCACGCGTCGCGGTGACCGCCGACAATGACCAACTCGTCAGGCAATTCGCTCCCACGGACGATGCCGAATGTGTCGTAGATCGGCTTGAGGGGTCGCGTCGCCCTGTCGTCGCGCACGACGACACGCGCTTTGACCGGCCCCGGGCCAACGTGGTAGCGAAATGGCAGGCCACCTTGCCAACCCTGAGGGATCGCCGTGCCTCGTACGCCACGCAGTAGCTCCGCGGCGTTGCCGTAGCTCATCGGCACGACGGGGATGCGCGGGATGTCCATCTTGCCTTCGGGCAATCGCTGCGCGCCGGCGGTGCTGGGATATCCCGGCGTCGAGGGGTCGCCATCGCTGTTCAAGACGCTCCCGCGCTGCACGCCGGCCGAGGGACGCATCGGTCCCTCGGGATACACGTCGCCGCGAGCGAAGCCGTCGTCCTGAGGATCGCTGTAGATGATCAGCGCGAGCGCGCCGTGACGTTCCGCTTCGCGTGCTTTGATGCCTCGAAACGATCGACCGTAGCGAGCGATCGCGATCTTTCCGCGGACCGAAACGCCGAGCGAGTCGAGCTCCGCGTAATCCTCGATAAGGCCGTAGTTGACGTAGACGACCTCACCCGACACGTCGCCCTGTCCGCTGTATCCGTTCACGGTGAGGTATTGCGGGAGCGCCGAGGCAGGGTCGTTAGGCACCGCCGGCTCGGCGAGACTCAGGCGCACCGTGTCGGGCGAGACGCGCCAGACGCGCACCTCGGTTGGATGCGGCATCCAGATATCGTAGTGGCGTACCTCGGTCTCGAGCCCCCAGGATTTCATCTGCGCGATGATGTAGTCGCGCGTGCGCGCCTGCGCCGCGGTACCGGCGACGTGCACCTCGCGCGAGAGCGCGCGGGAATGCGCCGCCGCGCTCGTGGGACTCGGGCGCTTGATCGCATCGGCTTCCACGTCATGTTCGCGGGCGGCGGCGGCGGGAGAATAGCCAACGAGGCTCTGCGCGGTAGCGCGAGACGGGGCGAAGAGCGTGGCAAGCGCCGCGAGCGCGGACAGGGAGAGCAGTTGTCGCATTGTCGATGAGAGAAAGTCGCTCTGCTGAGGAAAAGGAGAAATCGAAGCATGGAATTCGACTTCACATAGTCGTCGCGCTGATGTTCAATCGCCAGTAGTCGAGCGTGAATGCTGGATCGTCACCGGCGGCGGCGCCGACGAGCCGCTCGAGGAATTCGGCGCGACGTTCAGGATCGACGATCTGCGCGAGATAGGTTCGCATCACGACTGCTTCGATGAAGGCGCGGTAGCGCTCAGCGTCGGGAAATGTTGTCGGCGCACCCTCGAGCCAGCAGCGGGCGTTCGCGAATCCAGCGCGGCGGAGCCGGGCTTCCGTCTCTTCAGCGGTCGCGAAGTGCCACGGCTCCCGCCACGTTGCGAAGTGGGCGCGGAACGTGGGCTGCGACGCGAGCGCGTCCGCGCGCGCGTGCACGGCGGCGAGATTGGGGCCGCCACCACACTGGGCCTCGAGTCGGCCTCGGGCTCGGAAGGCGCCTCGGAGCTCGGCGAACAGCCGATCGTGATCGTGAATCCAGTGAAAGGTAGCGGTGCTGAACACGGCGTCGAATGCGCCGCGGAAGGGGAGGGCTGTCAGATCGCCGCAGACGACCGGGGACGCGGATTTGCCTAACGTTTGCGCCGCCGCTCTCGTCATGTTCTCCGAGAGATCGCAGCCAACGACGAATCCGTCTCGCACTCTCGACGCTAGCTCCCTGGTCAGCCGACCGGAGCCGCAGCCGGCGTCGAGTACATGCTCGTCGCCGTCGAGCGACAGGCGGTCGAGGACGCGCAGCCCCCACGCGAATTGCGGTTCGGACACCACGTGGTAGGCAGTGGCGTTCCATTCTTTCGCCGACGGATCGTCCGGAGGGCGGCCACTCCGCCCCTTAGTCATACTGCTCGAGGGCGCGGCGAATCGCGGCCCGAAGCAGATCCTCGCGCTGCCGGCCGGCGGCGAGCGTCGCCGCGAGCGCACTGAATTGTCGAACCATCTCACCCTCGATGAATCGGTCGCGATCGCCGCGCACACCGAGCTGTTCGAGCGAGCGCTCGGCGAGTTGTCGGAGGAGCGCACGCGTCTCCCGATCGAGCGCCTCGAGCGACGGCGGGTCAGGCGGGGGGGCGGGTGCCTCACGAGCGGGGGCGCGCGCCGGCGGACTCCACAGCGCGTGCACCGGCGCGAGCACGACGACAAAGGAGCCTGGCGTGTGCTCGCGGTGAGCGGCGACCACGCCGCGCTGCTTCAGTCGATGAATCAGCCCTTCGATGGCACTCCGCACGACCGATACACCGCCAGCGCTGTTGTTGCCGCGACCAGTGACGATCAGAACCTCGGCGTCGGCGTCACGTGATGTGAGCTGGACTTGTTGCTGTCGCAGCCATGCCTCGGCGCGCGCGACTGCCTCGGCCGCCGTGGGGAGCGCGTCGCGAAGATTGAGCGTGCGTCCGTTGCCGAAGCGCGCTTCATCGAAAGCCTGGCGGAGACCGGAGAGCGGACCGCGACGCGGGCGAGCCATCGGCGAAATCAGCTCCGCGAAATGGCGAGGATAGCCGAAGCGCTCATCGCAGGGCACGGGAAAGGATGTGGCCGTCGAGATGCTCCAGCGGCGGCACCCCGATGATTCCGGCAAGCGTCGGCGCGAGATCGACCACGCGTGCGAACTCGTCGTAGTGTCCCGGCCGCACGGCGCGACCCCAAAAGAGCAGGGGAACATGGGCGTCTTCGTCGTTAGGCGTGCCGTGTGTCGCGTTGGCCGTGCCCGCCCAGTACGCGAACGGCTCGAGCGACACCACGAGCTCCACCGGCAATTCTGGGGGGAGCATGTGAACCCAACGGCGCGCGACGGCGTCGTGCACGGTATCCGCCTGCGCGAGCGAGCGGACGAAATCGACGCGCCCGACCCCCGGCACCTTGCGTACTACGTCGGCGAAGTGGCGAAGCACGGAATCGACGTCGACGTGCGCGCGAGCAAAGGCTCCCCGATCGACGAACAACATTCCTTCGGCGAATTGCAGCGCGGAGGTATCGACGCCGCGCTGACTGAGTCGCCTCATCATCTGCGCGTACATGGTGTCGAGATCCACGTAACGCGCGACGGCGCCTTTCGTGCGCGCCGCGTGAATTGCGGGAAACGGCTGCACGCCGTGATCTGCCGTGAGCGCGATGAGAATCCGCGTCGAGTCGCGCAGTCGAAACAGTGAGTCGAGAAACGCGCCCATGTAACGGTCGAGCCGGAGTATTTGATCGTGGATCTCGCGTGAATCGGGGCCGAACGCGTGGCCGACGGCATCGGTCGTCGAGAGCGAGACTGCGAGTAGATCCGTTTGGGGCCCGCGACCAAGCTTCAGGGCCTCCACGCCGGCGAGCGCGGCCTGAAGCGTCACCTCGTCCATCATTGGGTAGGCAGGCAGCGAGCGCGCCGCGGCTCCAGAATCACGCGGGAAGGGGTGTGGAAATGTGAAACCACGACCGCCGTTCTCGAGACTCACCGAATCGGGCTCGGTGTACGCATTCGGCAGCAACAGCAAAGTCCACTGCTGCCCCGCGTATCGCTGTGGCAAATGGCGCTCGTTGAACTCATCGATCCAGGGCGGCATGATGTCGTGGTAATAGCTGCTCGTCGTGAACCGGTCGGGCGAGTACCAGAACACCTCTTCGTGCGCGCGACCCAGCGGAAGGATCGCCCCTCGATCCTTGCGGGAGACCGACAGTGCCCGTGACCGCGGG
This sequence comes from Gemmatimonadaceae bacterium, assembly GCA_035279645.1. Classification (GTDB taxonomy): domain Bacteria; phylum Gemmatimonadota; class Gemmatimonadetes; order Gemmatimonadales; family Gemmatimonadaceae; genus AG2. The sequence goes on along the minus strand of DATEHJ010000222.1, from coordinate 11,584 downwards.
TCGGCGAAGCGGAGCCAATCGATCAGCGTCGTGCCGCGGAAACGAAAAGGTGAGGCGCCCGGACCACTGCCATCGAGCAGCGGTGCATGCGCGTCTTCGACGCCGGCGCTGTTCCGCGTTATTCCCGTGCTGCGCGGGAATCGACCCGAGAGGGTCACCGAGTGTCCAGGAGCCGTCTCGGTGACGGCGTGGTCCTGATACGCATTCTCGAATACCGCGCCGTGGTGAAAAAGCCGCGCGAGACCGCCGGTGAGCTGCATGTCGAACCGATGCAGATAGTCCGGCCGCATCTGATCGATCGTAAACAACACGACCAGAGTTGGCGTGGTCTTTTGCTCCTGCGCTGGTAGGGTTCTGAGCGCGACCGAGGCGAGGCAGGCGACCAGCGGCCGCCATCGCCGAAATACCCAACGACTCGCAATGATCGATCGTTGCCTAACGCGGTGGGGTGCGTGGCTCACACGCAGCATCGAGTCCCTCGAGAGCGATGATGAAGTGAATCGCGAGATACAGATGCTCGCGATTCGGCGCCCGTTGCGCTAGGCGCGCGCGTGCCGTTTCAGGCCGCGAGTGCGGCGTCGACGTGCAGTATCTTCGCGAAGCACGTCTCGTTGCAGGCGAAGCGGCGCGCGCAGGCGAGGCAATCACGGCGAATCTTCTCCGGATAGCGCGCGCGATCGACGCGCTGATAGCCGATCGCCTCGAAGAACGCCGGCTGGAGCGTCAGCGCGAACACGTGCAGCACGCCGCGCTTCATCGCGAGCGCTTCGACGGCGACGACGATGTCGCGACCGAGTCCGTTCCCCTGCGCCTCGCGAGCGACGGCAATCGCCGCAACTTCGGCGATCGAAGGCGAGTACTCCTTCAGGGCGCCGCATGCCATGATCCGCCCACGCTCGTCGACGGCAACGACAAAATCGTCGATCGCGAGCGCGACCTGCTCCGGCGTCCGGCGCAGCATCAGATGCTCGGCCGCGAAGACGTTGTTCAGCCGGGCGATCTCCGTCGCTTCCGCCTCCCGCGCTGGCCTGATGAGCAAATGCTCATCGTGCTCCGCTGTCACAACACCTGCTCCAGCACGTCGAGGCCGAGGGCGAGCTCCTCGCGCGTCGTCACGAGCGGCGGCAGGAGACGCACCGTGCAATCGCCCGCCGTGCAGGTGAGCAATCCCGCCTCGCGCGCGGCCTCGACGACATGCGATGCCGTGCCCATGATGTCGATCCCCCACATGTAGCCGATGCCGCGAACGGCCCGCACGCGACCCGTGCGACGCGCGATCTCCTCAAGCTCGCGTCCTATCCATGCACCATTCTCGCGCACCGTGGCGAGAAGCGTCGGATCCGACAATCGATCGAGCACGTGCAGCGCAACCGACGACACGAACGGACCGCCCCCGAACGTGGTCCCGTGATCGCCCGGCTTGATCGTTTGCGCAATCTCGTCCGTCATCAGGATCGCGCCCATCGGTAATCCGCCCGCGATCGGCTTTGCCAGCGTGAGGATGTCAGGCTCGACGCCTAACCGCTCGTACGCGAACAATGCCCCGGTGCGGCCAAGACCGCACTGGATCTCATCGAAGATCAGCGCGATTCGACGCTCTTTGGTGAGGGCGCGCAGCTCGCGAATGAATCCGGCATCCAGCACACGCACACCGCCCTCGCCCTGTACCGGCTCGAGAATCAGGGCCGCGACCGTCTCCGCGTCCAGCACGACGGCCAGATCTTCCAGGTTGCGCTCGGAGATCGAGATGCCCGGCGCGAGCGGTCGGAACGGCATTCGATATCCTGGCCGGTCGGTCGCGGCAAGCGTCGCGAAGAGACGGCCATGGAACGCACCGCGAAGCGCGATGATCTCGTGCTTCACTTCGCCAACCGTCCGCGCCCAGCGCCGCGCGAACTTGAACGCGCCCTCGTTTGCTTCCGCACCCGAGTTACAGAAGAAGACCTTGTCGGCGAACGATCGCGCGACGAGCGCTGCCGCGAGTCGCGACGACGGCGCGGTCTCGTAGAGATTCGACACGTGCACCAGGCCATCCGCGGCCGCATGCAACGCGCCGACGAGGCCGGGATCGCCATATCCGAGCGCGTTCACGGCAATGCCGCTTACGAAATCGAGATAGCGCTTCCCCTCGGCATCGTAGAGATACACACCCTCGCCACGCACGAACTCGCCTGGAGCCCGCTTGTACGTGTTGAGCACCGCATCGCTCGAGCTACGTGGCGCCACCGCGTCACCCATCGCGGGCACGCCGGCGATTGGCGTGTCCGACATGGAATCGACCGTTCCCAGCGACAGTGTCCGAGTTGTCGAGTTCAGCGCGAGATCAGGGGCGTGTGCGGTCATGAGTTCTCCGGAATGCAAGCTGCCGATGCGATCAAACCTGTTCGTTTCAGTCGAGGATCAACGTGCCGAGCTCGGGATTGTCGATCGCGGCGATTTCACCGATACGAACTCGCGCGACGCCGCCGGCCAAAGCGCTCATCGCTGCTTCGAGCTTCGCACGCATCCCGCCCGCAGCGGTCCCGGCGGAGATGAGATCTCGCGCCACGGACGCACGAAGTCGCGGAATGACCGCGCCGTCCGACATGACACCCGGGACGTCCGCAACCAACAGCAACTCACTTGCGACCAGCGCGACGGCAAACGCCGCCGCCGCGTCGTCGCCGTTGACGTTCAGCGTCGGCGCGTCACCTAACGAGTCCGGACCAGACCCGGCGCATGCGTTTCGGCTCACTGGGGAAATGACCGGGACGTAGCCGCCGTGCAGCAAATGCAAGAGCAATTCGACGTTGGCGCAGTGTGGCGCGCCGACATATCCCAACCGCTGCGGATCGACGGGGGTCGCCGTCAGCAGCGACGCATCCTCGCCTGAGAGTCCGAGCGCGCGGATTCCGTGGCTTACGAGCGAGGCGACGAGGCGTTTGTTCGCGCTTCCCGACAGCGCCATCCGCACTACATCGATGTCTCCCGCGCTCGTCACGCGCCGGCCACCGACAAACTGTGCCTCGAGCCCGAGCGCTGCTTGGAGCGTTGTGACTTCGTCGCCGCCACCGTGAACGATCACGAGCGGACAGCGCGCGCCGCTCCACAGCTCCGCGATACGCGCCGCGAGTGCCGGGTCGCTTTGCGGGCGCCCGCCGATCTTGAGTACGCGCGCTGCGGTCGTCACGCCGGCAGCCCCGCTGTCTCGGCCAATCCGAGCATGAGGTTCGCGTTCTGAACCGCTTGGCCGGCGGCGCCCTTTATGAGATTGTCGATCGCCGACACGACCAAGAGCGTTGGCCGACGCGTCCCGGCAAGGGGCATCGCTGAGATGCGAACGACGTTTCGATGAATGACGTCGCGTAGCGCCGGCGGCTCTGTCGTCAGTTCGATGAACGGCTCGCCATCGTACGCCGCGCGCCATGGATCGAGCACGTTCCCGTCGAGCGCCGTGCGAAGCGACACGGTGATCGTCGCCAGAATGCCGCGCGCTACCGGCAGGAGGTGCGGCGTGAAGACGAGATCCGCCGAGCACCCCAGGGCGTTCGCCGTGGCGCGCATCTCATTGAGGTGGCGATGCACATTTCCGGTGCCGTTGGCGAAACCGTACGCGCGGTAGTCCTCGGACACTTCGCCGAACAGCAACTCGCGCTTCGGTGAATTGCCGGCCCCCGTCACGCCGCTGGCGGCGTCAACAACGATTGTCGACTCCTCGGCGATGAGCTTTTGCTGAAAGAGCGGCGCGAGCGCCGTGAGAATCGCCGTCGGATAGCAGCCGGGATTGCTGACGAGCATGGCGCCGCGGAGCTGCTCGCGCATCAATTCCGTGAGACCGTATGGAATGCCCTCGCATCCATTCCCCGGGCGCAGATCCGCCGAGAGATCGACGGCACGCGCGCCTGCTTCACGAGCGCGTGCCACCCACTCCTTCGACGCGCCATGCGGCAATGCGCTAAACACCAATGCGACGTCCGAAAGCGGCGCGTGCTCCGTCGAGATGAACTCGATGGAATGACGGCCGACGCGCGCCGTCGTGCCCCGCTGATCGTTCGCGGTCGCGAAGGTGAGCTCGAGCTCGGGATGATCAAGGATGAGTGCGCAGAGCTCGCGACCGGCATAGCCGCTTGCCCCGAGGACTCCCACGGGCAATTTATTCACCAGGAATGCATAATAATGCGTCAGACGGTCGTCAATGGCAGATGCGCCGAGCCGCTGTCGAGTATGCCTCAGAGATGCTATCCTACGAGCCGTGGATCACGAGCACGGAATGAAGAAGCCCGAGCGGCACGAGGCCATCCTTCGGCTGGTCGGCAGTCACGCGATCGCCAGCCAAGAGGAGTTGCGCCGCCTGCTTCAGGAGCGCGGCTGGCGCGTCACGCAGGCGACCCTTTCGAGGGACCTCCGTGAACTCGGCCTGGTCCGGGCTTCGACCGAAGACGGCGTCCGATACGTGCATCCGGACACGCTCGGCGGAGATGAGGGCAAACCATCGCTCGAAGCGCTCTTACCTCAACTCTTCGATTCCGTGGACGGTGTCAGCGAGCTGCTGGTCCTGCATACTCTTCCGAGCGGTGCGCAGCCGATCGCTGAAGCAGTTGACGCACAGGCTTGGCCGGAGATCATCGGCACCATCGCTGGCGAGAACACCATCCTCATTATTTGCCGATCTTCACAGGCCCGAGTCGAGCTCGCGCAGCGGCTCCGCGCTATGGCCCGGCAACGGAATCCGTCTCGGAGCTAGCACATTTGTCCGGGTCGGAATCGGAAGCCTGAAAACGAGCCCGATTCTCATATTGACGAGGCCCGTGCATAGCGCTTAATTATGCAAGTCGCTTGCATAAACCAGACGGAGCCTACATGCCTCGCACCATCGTGCTCGCCTATTCGGGCGGCCTCGACACATCGATCATCGTACCCTGGCTGCGCGAGCACTACGATGCGCAGGTCATCTGCGTCGCCGCAGACATTGGTCAGGGACAGGGTGAGCTCGCCGGTGTCAGAGCCAAGGCGATCGCTTCTGGCGCCGCCGAATGCTTCGTCGAGGATCTCCGAGAGGAATTCGTCCGCGACTTCATTTTCCCAACCCTTCGTGCTGGCGCCGTTTACAACCGCAAGTATCTGCTTGGCACTTCGATGGCGCGCCCGCTCATCGCGCGTCGTCAGGTAGAGGTCGCGCGGCGCGTCGGCGCCGATGCCCTCGCGCATGGTTGCACGGGCAAGGGCAACGATCAGGTGCGGTTTGAGCTTACCTATGCGGCGTTCGCGCCAGACCTTCCGGTGATTGCTCCGTGGCGCGAGTGGCACATCCGAAGCCGCGAGGACGCAATCGCCTACGCCGCCGAGCGCGGAATCCCCGTTGCCGCGACGAAGGAAAAGATCTATTCGCGTGACGCGAATTTGTGGCACCTGTCGCACGAAGGGGGGATCCTCGAGAATCCGAACGCCGCTCCACCTTCGGACCTCCTGCAGCTCACCGCGACGCCGTTTGCGGCTCCTGATCTGCCTGAGACGGTTGTCATCGGCTTCGAACAGGGCACTCCGGTCTCCGTGAATGGAAAGCTCCTGGATCCGGTCGCCCTCATCGAGACGCTCAACGCGATCGGCGGCAAGCATGGTGTCGGCGTCGTCGACCTCGTCGAAGACCGACTGGTTGGTATGAAGTCGCGTGGCGTGTACGAGACTCCGGGCGGCGCGCTGCTCTACAGCGCCCATTCGGAGCTCGAGCAGCTCGTCCTCGATCGGCGCACCCTGGCCGCGAAGGATGTCATCGCGCCTCGTTATGCGGATCTGGTCTACGAGGGTCGCTGGTGGACGACGGAGCGCGAGGCATACGACGCTTTCGTGGCCGCTACGCAGACCCGCGTGTCTGGAACGGTAGCGCTCCGCCTCTACAAGGGTTCGGCCGCGGTCGTCGGCCGCGAGAGCGTACACGCGCTCTACGATGAGCGTTTTGTAACGTTCGGCGAGGACGACGTGTATCAGCAGAGCGATGCCGCCGGCTTCATTCGGCTCTTTGCCCTCCCGGCGCGCGTTCGGGCACTCAAGGATCAAGAGATCGCTCGAACCGCGGCAGCGGAAAGCGAGAACGGCTCACTGATTTCGTCGACTGAGTCGACTCACACCGCGTCGGAAGACGCCAAGGCGTTGGACGACGCGACCACGGTTTCCCAGGAGCTCGCGGTCGCATGACAACGGCGGCATTCTTCGAAGCCGCCGCTAAAGCCCACAAGCTTTGGGGCGGTCGATTCTCCGGCACCGGCACGGCGCCCCAGTTCGACGCGCTCAATAACTCGATCGCCGTCGACATCAGACTCTGGCCCTTCGACGTCGAATCGTCGAAGGCCTGGGCGATGGCGCTGTATGGCGCGGGCGTCCTGACCATCGCCGAGTGCAAGGAGCTCGAACGTGGTCTCGACGGCGTGGCGCGCCGACTGGAATCGGGAGCGCAGCCGATCGCCTCGGACGAGGACGTGCACACGTTCATCGACCGACTGTTGCATGAAGAGATTGGCGACGTCGCGTCCAAGCTGCATACGGGCCGAAGCCGGAACGATCAGGTCGCGACGGCTACTCGCATGTGGGCGATGAATGCCGCGGGACAGCTCGACCTTGCCGTGCGGCAGTTGCAGCAAGTGATGATCGATCAGGCTCACGGCCTCGAGACGTCGCTCATGCCGTCGTACACGCACATGCAGCGCGCGATCCCGGTGTCAGCCGCGCACTGGTTGCTCGCGCATTTCTGGCCGCTCGAGCGTGATCGCGGACGTCTGCGCAGCGCTGCGAAATCGGCTGCGGTACTTCCGCTCGGCTCCGGCGCGGCGGCAGGCTGCGCGTATCCGATCTCTCGGACCTTGTTGCAGGGCACGCTGGGCTTCGACGCGGTGACGCCGAATTCGATCGACGCCGTGAGCGATCGCGATTTCGTTGCCGAACTGCTCTTCTGCTCCGCGCTTGTCGGGACCCATCTGTCGCGCCTTGCGGAGGATCTCATTCTGTACGGCTCGAGCGAGTTTGGATTCGTACAATTCGGCGATCGCTTCACGTCCGGGTCGAGCATGATGCCGCAGAAGCGGAATCCCGACGCACTGGAGCTCGCGCGCGGCTCGGCGGCGCGTATGCTCGGCGACCTCACGACTCTCCTCGCGACACTGAAGGGATTGCCATCCAGCTACAACAAGGATCTGCAAGACGACAAGCGTATCGTGTTCGACGCGGTGGACACGCTTCTGCTGGTGCTGCCAGCCGTTGCCGGCGCGCTTGCCGAGTGCACGTTCCGCAGTGACCGGATGCGCGCCGCGTTGTCGTCGACGATGATGGCGACCGACCTCGCTGATTATCTCGTGCGCAAGGGGGCGACGTTCCGGGAAGCCCATGGCGCTGTTGGCCAGCTCGTGCGCGCGTGCGAGGAGCGTGGTGCGGAGCTCCAGACATTGCCGTTCGCACAGTTTGCATCCGCGCACGCGTTGTTCAGCGAGGATGTGTTCGACGCGCTGTCCGCTTATCGCTCCGTGGAGCACCGCGAAGTGGAGGGTGGAACGGGACCGTCTGCCGTTCGTGCACAGCTCGAGGCCGCGCAGCGCGCCCTCGACGCCAGCCGCTGACGCTGTGGCGTTAGACGCTGGCCGTCAGGCCGGCGCCGTTGGCCTCAGAAGAAGATTCCCAGCGACACCGGCAACATGCGAATGTTTGCATCGCCGGTGGTGCGATGGTACCGCGCTTCCACGAACGTCGTCACGTCCCGTAGCTCGAACCGAATGCCACCGCCGAAGTTCGCGCCAACATCAGTCGTGGAGTGAGCGACCAACAACAGATTCCGATGGCTGTTGTAGACGCCGACGCCGCCGATCAGATATGGCACGAACATGGTTCCCGTCGGAACCTTGAGGAGAGCGTCGGCGGTCGCCATCAAGATCTGATCTCGAGTCGAATTGCCACTGTACTTCAGCTCATGGTACGCGCCCTCGAGGCGAACTCCGAACGGCGTCGACGGCACACCGAAATCGCCCATGATTGCGAGATGGTACCCCACGTTCTTGTCGCTGCCGAAGGCACTGACCGGCGCAGTGAGACCCAACGCGATTCCGGCACTTGCCGGTATCTGCGCGTTGGTGCGAACGCTGAGAGTGATCATTAGTGCGCCGGCAATCGTCGCCAGCCGCTGGCCCCACGCGTGTGTCACAGGAATCTCCGAGCTCGAGGAGTGGATAAGGGGATGAGCTCCACCAGATGAAACGCAAGAGAGCTGGGCGATGTTGCGTCGCCCAGCTCTCTCAACTTATCGCGCGTCGCCGGCGTCAGTGCGACGCCTTCACCACGTTCTCGGCTGCTGGACCTTTCTGCCCCTGCACGAGATCGAACTCCACTGCTTCTCCCTCGGCCAGGCTCTTGAAGCCGTTGCCCTGGATCGCGCTGTAGTGCACGAAGCAGTCTTTGTCGCCGCTGTCGGGAGTGATGAACCCAAAACCTTTCGCGTCATTGAACCACTTCACTTTGCCGGTCGTACGCATACCTGCTCCTGAATGTGCGGTCGCCGATGCGGAGCAATTACTCCGTTGGCGATCTCCCCAATCCACGACCACACCATGTGATCGTAGCTCCGAAGACGTTGAAGCCGGACCCGAGAACCGGCGGGCCCGGCTTCAGACGCGGCGAAGCTAAGTGGACGCGGAAAGTCGGTCAATAGCCAGCGCGAGGGTCCTATTGCCCGAGGACGCGAACGCCGTCCACGAAGTATTGTGTTTCACCAAAGCAGGACGTTGGGACACCTTCGTGCTGGTCGTAGGTCAGCGACACACGTTGGCCCATGGAGCTGGTGATCACACGCGCAATGCTGTCGTCGCGGACGCTAAAGTCCCATTTTTCCTGCATTGCGCCGGGAATGTTCACCATCGCGAGCTGGCCTTCCCACGTTTTGCAGATCCAACCCTTGCGTGAGAACTTCTGAACGTACCCGGCGCGATCGCCATGTGAGTATGAGTAGTTCAGTGCAATCACAGTCCAGATCGCGAGCAACACGATCGGCGAGATGATTACCCCAGCAAGCACCCAAGGCCAGCGTCGGTGACGCCGATGCGGGGGCGCCGCGACCTGCTCCGGTGCCGGCGTCGGTGTCGACTCGTCAGGTGAAACGTCGGAATCAGGTGCCATCGCGCCGTAGTCCTTGAATGAGTTCATCCCGCGCGCGCCCGAGTGGCAAAGCTACCACCGAGGGTAGCCAAACTGCAACGAAATCCGTCGCCGCTGATTCGTAAGCCGTGATCCCGACTATCTTTTCACGTGCTTACGCCACCGTTCCTCGAACCGTGACCCTTCGACCTCGTCGACAGACCGCTACCACCTGGATCGGCAACGTTCCAGTAGGAAGCGCGTATCCGATCGTCGTCCAATCGATGACGAACACCGATACTGCCGACGCCGTCGCCACCGCAGCCCAGGTCGTAGCGTTGGCGCGCGCCGGCTCGCAATTGGTTCGCGTTACCGTCAACAATGACGAAGCCGCGGCCGCGTTGCCGGAGATCGTGCGGCGAATCGCGGATGAGGGCTGCGACGTTCCGATCATCGGCGACTTTCACTACAACGGGCACCTGCTACTCGCGAAGTATCCCGAGTGCGCCCGTGCACTCGCGAAGTATCGAATCAACCCGGGAAATGTCGGCGGCAAGCGCCGCGATGAGAACTTTCGAACGATCGTTCAGATCGCGGTCGAGAATGAGAAGCCCGTCCGCATTGGCGTGAACTGGGGATCGCTCGATCAGGATCTGCTCACGCAGATGATGGACGAGAACGCGCGCTCGCCTGAGCCGCGCGACGCCAACGACGTGTACATCGACGCGATGATCGCCAGCGCGCTGCGATCCGCGGAGCTCGCGGAGGAAGTTGGCCTCGCCCACGATCGGATCATCATTTCCGCCAAGGTTTCGAGCGTTGCCGATCTGGTGGAGGTGTATCGGCGTTTGGCTTCGCGCTGCGGCTATCCGCTCCATCTCGGACTCACCGAGGCCGGACTCGGCATGAAGGGGATCGTCGCCAGCACCGCGGGCCTGTCGATTCTCCTTGCCGAGGGCGTCGGGGACACGATTCGCGTCTCGCTGACGCCACGCCCGAACGGCGATCGCACCGAGGAAGTGCTGGTCGCTCAGCAGATACTGCAGTCGTTAGGCATCCGCAGCTTTGCGCCACAGGTTACGGCGTGCCCGGGATGCGGCCGCACGACGTCGACATTTTTCCAGCACATGGCTGAGGACATTCAGACGTACATTCGCGAGCAAATGCCGGTGTGGCGCGAGCGTCACCCGGGCGTCGAGGAGCTGCGCGTCGCCGTCATGGGGTGCGTCGTGAATGGACCGGGTGAGTCGAAACACGCCAACATCGGGATCTCGCTTCCCGGCACGTTCGAGGAGCCGAAAGCGCCCGTATACGTCGACGGCAAATTGAGCACGACGCTGCGCGGCGACGGAATCGTCCCGGAGTTCCTGGTGATCCTGGAAGAGTACGTTCGGACGCACTTCCCGGCCGCCGACGCCGTGCTGCAGGGCTGACGCCTAACGGCGCCTAGCGACGAACGGACGGGGAAGCGCCGCTTTCGTCCCCCACGCTGCTCTCCGCCAGCTCCTCGAGCGTCTCGACGACTCGGCGCAGCTCGTCCATGATCGACGCCTTGAAGCCCAGCTCGCGAAGCCTCTCGTAGACGCGCCGATACCAGCGCACCGTGCCGTCGCGACCGACGTTGAAGCGTCCCCATACGGTCATCGGATCGATCGTTCGGTTCAGATCGGCGACGATAGTTCCCGCGTTATGCAGCTTGTCCGCCGCGCAGACCCAACGCGCCGACTCACTCGCGGCCGAGAGGCGATCGAGGTAGTCGTCCTTCCGCTCTTCGCTCGACAATTCCATTCCGGAGTCGTCGGTGCTGCGATGCGTCACCGCGAGGACGGTGTCGAGGACGGCCATGCCGAACTTGTCGCCGACACGCTGAGCCAGCATATCGCGCGTATAGTTCTCGCGAACGCAGTCCTCGATCACGTCGTGAAGAATGCCCGCGATAACGGTGTCCTCGTCGAGGCCGTACCGCGTGAGCACGATCGCCACGTTCGCCGGGTGCGTCAGATACGGCAGACGCGTGCCCTTGCGCACCTGTCGATCATGATGCTTGGCGGCGAACGCCAATGCATGGTTGATTCGATCAGAGTACCCGTTGATCGTCATCGCTCGTGTAACTTAGCGCCGTGCGCGAGTGCACGCTGATGCCCGACTCTCGCGAACCTTCTCACGAGTTGCTCGAGACCGGCGCGATCCTCCTCATCGAATGCCGCGAGTCTGATCGAGTCGATGTCGAACACCGCCAGGAGATCGGCCGACGAGTCGAAGACTGGAACCACGATCTCCGACTGCGCCCGCGCGTCGCACGCGATGTGTCCGGGAAAGGCGTTCACATTCGGCGCGATGATGGTGCGTCGCTCGCTCGCCGCCACGCCACAGACTCCTTTGCCGAAACGGATCTCCAGACAACCCAGCGTTCCTTGGTACGGCCCCACTCGAAGCAGCGTTGGCTCGACCACGCGGTAGAAGCCGGTCCATAGGTGACCGAAGGCGTGATGAACGA
>DATEHJ010000221.1:0-14678 GCA_035279645.1 Gemmatimonadaceae bacterium | reverse complement strand
GAGAATGCCTGCGACACGAAGAAAGGACCCGGATCGCCGAACACGCCACCCATCCGCGTCGACAGCCCGAACACCAGCTTGACCGGCGATGAGCCGATCGCGCTTCCACCCAGGCTCGCCAGCGTCGCGTACGATCGCATCTCCGCCGTGTAGCGCTGGAATGACGCGCTGCCACCGAGCGGACCACCGTTGAATTGCGCGGAGAATGATTCGGTCGTACCGGCCGACGGGAATGGCATGTCGATGCGCGTATCCCTCGTTATGGTCGCACCAACACTCGATCGGAAGCAGTTATTGCAATTGATCGTCGAGACGAGTCCCGTACCGCCGTAACTCACTCGTTCGCCGCCATAATTGAGAAAGAGCCGCGTCCACCGCGAGCCGGGGACCGGCAAGCCAAATTGCAATTGACCACCAATGCGCTTGCTCCGGCCAAGGTTCGCGATGACGTAACGCGACTGGCTGTCGTAAGCGTTGATCGTACCCGAGACGCGTGATTCCCGGATGTTCGGATCAGTGTACGCGAGATTGAAGTCGTTGATGTATTGGCCGAACTGCCACTGTAGCGAACCCTTCTTGCACATACCGAACAGATTCGGCTGCTCGAAACCGATGAATCCGCCGACGCCAACGCCCTGCCCGACCGACGCGCCGAAATTCACGTTGCCGGTCCGCTTCTCCTTCAAGTGGAAAACGATGTCAACGTCCCCTTTGTCGTTCGGTCTCGTTTCTGGCGCGGGCAGCGGCGTCTCGAAGAATCCGAGGTTCGAGATGCTCTGATAGCTGCGAATGAGGAGATCGCGATTGAATACGTCTCCAGGCACCACGAGGAGCTGGTCGCGTACGCAATTCTCCGCCGTGATGTCGTTCCCCATGATCTCGACACGGTTCACGATCGCTGGCGTGCCCTCGTTGATCTCCCAGCGCAGGTTCACGGTCGGCACCGAGTCCTTCCCGACCTTGACCCGTTCGATCACGGGGCGGACCTGCGCGTAGATATAGCCCTCGTTCGCGTACGCCTCTTGAACCTTCTGCGTCGCGTCATCCCAGCGGCTTTTGTCGAAGATTTCGATTCCGTTGTCGCTGCGGTGGAAAATTCCCGTCACCGTCTCTGTCAGCGACTTGGTCCGCTCCCCGAACGGATAGAAGCGCCCGATCTGATCGCTCGAAAATACCTTGGCCCCGACGACCTCGAACTCTCCGATGTGATATTGCGGTCCCTCGTTCACATCGATGTTGACGAGCGCTTTGCCACGCGCGCGATCCACGATCAGCGTGTCGCGCAGCACCTGCATGTCGATAAAGCCGCGGTTGCCGTATACCTCAGGAATCCGTTGCGTGACGTCGCCGGCTAGCTTGTCGGCGTCAAACTCGCCCTTTCGCCAGAACCAGAATCCCTCCGGCTTCGTCTCCATCTTGTTTACAACGTCTTTGTCGGTGAGATGCTTGTTCCCCTGAACATCGACGCCAGATACGGCGAGGCGACTGCCTTCTGAAACGTGAAAAGTCAACTTCAGTTGACCGTTCACGACCTGCGTATCGACGCGGACCGACACGAGCGGGTACCCCTCCGCCTCATACAGCGAATCGATCCGTGCCGCCGAGCGCGCAACTTGATTTGGATCGACCGGTCGCCCAACGAGCAAATCGACTCGGTCGCGGACCGTGTTGAGCGACAGGCGATCCGTCCCCGCCACATCGACATCAGCGAGAATCGGACGCTCTTTGACGTCAAATGTGATGATCGCCTTCCCGCTCGCCACATTGCACGAAATCTGAACGTCGTCGAACTGCGCGGTGGCAAAGAGGTTCTTGATGGCGCGCTGTAACACGCCCGAGCTGAGTGTCACGCCTGGCGAAATGCCGGCGTCGCCCCGAAGCATCGCTTCCGAGATGCGTTGATTGCCCCGGAAAATGACGCTGTCCGGCGTTGCACATGGCCCCACGGCAGGGGTGCCACCGGATTGCGACCAGGCCGGGGCGGATGCGACGACGACCAGCGCAGCGGCCTGCAGGAAGCTGCGGTGTCGAATCATGGGCCAAATATACACAGAAACACGTCGGCCAGGTCCGCAAGGACCTGGCCGATATGGTTCTTAATGTTGAGCCGATCGATAACCTACGCCTTCGTCGTGCTCGTCAACACCCGGAAGCCCAATTTCGTCCCATCTGGGGAGACTTCCACTTCGATCTCGTCGCCACGAGCGAACTCACCCATCAGGATCTTCTCCGAGAGCGGATCCTCGATGTACTTCTGAATCGCCCGCCGCAACGGACGCGCGCCGTACGCCTCGTCATAGCCATGCTTCACGAGGAAGTCCGTGGCGGCGTCCGTCAAAGTGAGCGTGAGCTCCTCCTCAGACAACCGCTTCCGTACGTCCTTCAACATGATCCCAACGATCTGCGCAATATGTTCACGGCTCAATGGATGGAAAACAATTACGTCATCTAACCGATTTAAGAACTCCGGATTGAAGACAATCTTCAGTTCCTCTCGAACCTTCTCGGCCATCCGATCGAAGCTGTGCGTAGAGTCGCCGGTAGAGAACCCGAGCGTCTTCCCCTTCGTCAGATCGCGCGCACCGACGTTCGAGGTCATGATCACGACGGTGTTCTTGAAGTCGATGACGCGTCCGTAGTTGTCGGTGAGATGTCCCTCATCGAGCACCTGCAGCAGGATGTTGAACACGTCCGGGTGCGCCTTCTCGATCTCGTCGAGCAGAATCACTGAGTAAGGCTTGCGGCGCACGGCCTTCGTGAGCGTTCCTGAATCTTCGTAGCCGACGTATCCCGGCGGCGCGCCGATCAGCCGCGAGACGGAGAACTTCTCCATGTATTCCGACATATCGACGCGAATGAGCGCTTGTTCATCGGCGAAGAGGAACTTCGCCAGCGCGCGAGCAAGTTCAGTTTTGCCGACGCCAGTCGGACCGGAGAAGATGAATGAGCCGATCGGCCGCCGCGGATCCTTCAAGCCCGCACGGCTCCGACGAATCGACCGTGAGATCGCGCGAATCGCCTCATCCTGTCCGATCACCGTGTGGTGCATCTCGTCTTCCATGCGAAGGAGACGAGAAGTCTCAGCTTCCTGGAGGCGTGTAACGGGGATGCCCGTCCAGCGGCTGACGATAAACGCGATCTCCTCTTCGCCGAGCACGGGCCGGAACGACTGACGACGCTTCTCCCACTCTTCTTGCTTGCGACGAATGTCGCTCTGCAGCTCGCGCTCTTTGTCTCGCAGCGACGCTGCGCGCTCGAAATTCTGATCGCGCACCGCGGCTTCCTTATCGGCGTTCACTTTCTCGAGCTGCGCCTTGAGCTCAGCCACCTCGGGCGGCGGCGCTTGCGCGGCAAGGCGTGCCCGTGCGCCCGCCTCGTCGATCACGTCGATCGCCTTGTCTGGTAAAAAGCGATCGGTGATGTAGCGCTCAGAAAGCTTAGACGCGTTGACGAGCGTCGTATCGGGAATGGTGACCTTGTGGTGATCCTCATACTTCTTCCGCAAGCCCTTCAGGATCTCCACAGTCTCTTCCACGGTCGGCGGATCGACTATAACCGTCTGGAAGCGCCGTTCGAGCGCGCCGTCCTTCTCGATGTACTTGCGGTACTCGTTGAGCGTCGAGGCGCCCACGCACTGCAGCTCGCCGCGTGCGAGCGCTGGCTTGAGCATGTTGCTCGCGTCGATGGCGCCCTCGGCCGCTCCCGCACCGACCAGCGTGTGCAGCTCGTCGATGAAGAGAATGATGTTCTTATTCTGCGCGATCTCGTTCATCACGGCCTTGAGGCGCTCTTCGAACTGACCGCGGTACTTCGTGCCCGCGATCACGGCCGCCATGTCTAACGAGAGCACCCGATGGTCACGCAGCGACTCCGGGCACTCCCCATTCGCGATCAGCTGCGCGAGCCCCTCGACGATTGCCGTCTTGCCGACGCCCGGCTCGCCGATGAGAACCGGATTGTTCTTCTTGCGGCGTGTCAAAACCTCCATCACGCGCTGAATTTCCTTGGCGCGTCCGATGGTGGGATCGAGCTGCCCTTCCGCGGCAAGCTGCGTCAGATCTCGGCAGAAGTGATCGAGCGCCGGCGTCTTGGATTTCTTCTCGCCCTTGGGCTGCGCTGTCTGCGGAGCGCCGCTCCCTTGTTGCGCTGTCGCACCACCCTGAGGCATCTCCGTGCCGAGTATGCGCAACGTTTCCGCGCGTGCCGCTTCGAGATTCACCCCCGCATCGGTCAGTACCTGTGCGGCGATTCCCTTCTCCTCTCTGAGAAGGCCCAATAGCAGGTGCTCAGTGCCGACGTAGCTGTGATTGAGCTCGCGCGCTTCGCTCATGGCGAGCTCGAGCACCTTCTTCGCGCGCGATGTGTAGGGGAGATCCGGCCCCGTGGTTTGGGCGGCTTTCCCCTTTTTGACGGTTTCTTCGATTTTCTGCTGAATCTCATCAAGCTCCACGCTGAGATTCTGCAGAACGGTCGCCGCGACGCCCTCACCCTCTCGGATGAGTCCAAGCAGGATATGCTCGGTCCCCACGTATTCGTGGTGGAGGCGTGCAGCCTCCTCTCGCGCCATTGCGAGGACCTTCCTCACCCGCTCGGTGAAGTTATAGCCGTTCATGTGTCCCTCAATTGCCGGGGGTGACCGTTTGTCTAACCGACCGTCCCCGCTTCCTCTTCCAACGCTTTACGCACATACCGTGCACGAGCCAGGTTCGTCTCGCTCTCGGTGAGCGGCTTTCCTTCTGCGTAGGCGAGGTGCGCGGCCTGTGAGAAAATCAGGAGCTTGTTGAGGGTATATACACTGAGGCCGGTGACCAGTTTCAGCCCTACGGCCAACCGTACGCCACTCAAATAGTTCATCGCCTCATCAAACGTGAGGCTGCGGGCATAGCGCAGAGTACCGTACGCGCGCCAGAGTTTGTCTTCGATAATATACCCCGCATCTCGAAGCAAGACTCGTCGCGCTTCTTCCTCTCGCTCGATCACGTGCCCGACGACTCGCAGCAATTGATCGAGCAACTCCTCTTCCGAGCGCCCCAACGTCGTCTGATTGGAAATCTGGAAATAGTTTCCGACGACTTCACTTCCCTCGCCGTATAATCCTCGGTACGTCAAGCCCATTTGCTGGAGTCCCGCCAGCACTCGGCCCATCTCCTTCGTGTGCACCAGCCCTGGAAGGTGAATCAGGACTGACGCTCGCATTCCGGTGCCGACATTTGTCGGACACGCTGTTAAGAATCCAAACTCCGCGTGAAAGGAAAAAGGCACACGCGCGCCGAGGTCTCTGTCCAGCCGGTCGATCGCGGCGAACGCCTCTTCGAGCGCAAAGCCGGATCGGAGTGCTTGCAGCCGGAGATGGTCTTCCTCATTCACCATGACGCCCAACCCGTCGGAGAGAAACACGGCTGCTCCACTCCGTAACGGATGCTGCGCGTCGAGACCCGCCAACTCCTTGCTGACGAGATGCCGCTCGTGCAACAGTGCGCGATCCGTCGGCGTCAGCTCATCGAGCCGATAGAGGACGGCGTCCTGTAAATCCTCCAGCGACGTCAGAGCTTCGCGCACCTGGGCGAGAACGCGTAGCCGCTCGCCGTCCCTTGCCCGCCCGGTGAACGCGTAGCCCTCGACATTCCGAGCAAGCCGAATGCGGGTTGATAGCACGATGTCGGAGTGTTTCCCCGACGCGTCCAGCCAACCGACACCGCCGTCCGGCAGCAGCGACAGATCGATGGTCATTCCAGCACCTTGATGCGATCCCGCAGATCGGCGGCGAGCTCGAACTGCTCGCTCTCGATCGCCCGGCGGAGGCGTTCCTTCAGTTCGCCCAATGCAGAGGCATGCTCGATCATTTCGCTCTGCGGCGCTCGGTACGCCTTCCCGATGTGCTTCCCGCTGCCATGCACACGCCTCAGGAGCTCGCGCATGCCATGCTCGAACGTCGTGTAACAACGGGCGCATCCCCAACGCCCCGTTGAGCGAAAGTCGGCCATCGTCGTGTGACAGAACACGCACCGGCTTCCGTCGACGCTCGTGAGTGCGGCCTGCTGCTGGACTGCTTCGAGGAAGTGCGCCAGCGGGTGCTTGGGCGTCGGCACTGTCGTCTCGACGCCGTTCTCCGCGGCGCAGCGCTCGCAGAGGTGCAGCAGCTTCACCTCGCCGCCCTCGATACGCGTGAGCTGCACTACGGCGTCGCGCTCCTGGCAGCTGTCGCACAACATCAGGCAAGCACCTCGCGCACTCCCGTGTCTGTTAGGCGCCCATCCTCGAGCAGAAGCGCGCGATCGGCGCGCTGTGCCAACGACCGGTTGTGAGTAACAACGACCATGGCGATCTCGAGGTCACGCGAGAGCTCAACGAACAAGTCGTGTAGCCGTGAGCTATTCGCGTGATCGAGGTTGCCGGACGGTTCATCGGCGAGAACTATCGCCGGATCGATCGCCAATGCGCGAGCCACGGCGGTGCGCTGTTGTTCTCCGCCCGATAGCTCGGAGGGACGGTGACTCATCCGCCCAGCCAGTCCCACCCGGCTGAGCAACTCTTCCGCTCGCCCCTGTGCGCGCTGCGTTTCCCATCCAGCGATCCGGAGCGGCATCATCACGTTCTCGAGCGCGCTGAACTCCCTCAGCAAGTGGTGGAACTGAAACACGAACCCTACCCGGCGATTCCTCAGCACCGAAAGTTCTTCATCGCTGCGAAGCTCTATCTGCTCCCCGGCGATCGAAATCTTGCCGCGCGTCGGACGGTCGAGCGCGCCAAGCAAGTGCAGCAACGTGCTTTTGCCGGCACCGCTCGCTCCGACAATCGCGACCATCTCTCCACGGGACACGCTGAGGTTCACCCCGTCGAGGACCGTGATCAGGCCGCCGTCGCCGCCGGTATATGTCTTCGCGAGATCAACCGCTTCCAGCACTGTCATTCGTGTCGAATGGCCTCTACGGGGAATAACCGCGCCGCCTGTCGCGCAGGATACAACGTGGCGATGGCCGCGATCAACAAGCTCGCCAGCACGATCATCACCACATCCAGCAGTTCCGTCGCTACGGGAAGGTGATCAATGAAATATACGGACGGGTCTAGCGCGATCAGCTTGTATCGATCGATCACCACTGACGCGAGCAACCCGATAAAGAGACCGACGAACGTGCCCACCAAACCGATCACCACGCCTTGCGCGAAAAAGATTCTGCGGATGGATCGCGCTGGCATGCCCATGGCGCGCAGAATGCCAATTTCGCGCGTCTTGTCGGTCACGACCATCGTCAAGGTGCTCACGATGTTGAACGCCGCGACGAGCACGATGAGCAGCAGGATGAACGTCATGCCGAACTTCTCGAGCTTGAGCGCGTGAAAGAGTGAGGAGTTCTGCGCCTGCCAGTCCTCAGTGCGATACGGGAAGCCGAGCGTGTCCTCGATCGCGCGCGCAACGGTGGGAGACTCTGCTCGCGTACGCGTTCTTACCTCGAGCCCTGTCACCGAGTTCCCCAACTGCGCGAGCTGCTGCGCCGACGCGAGCGACATGAAGACATAGCTGTTGTCGTACTCGTACATGCCCGTCTCGAACACGCCTGTCACTTCGAAGCGCTCCGCGTGCGGCACTGGCGCTCCCGTTACTGGATCCACCGTGCCGTTTCCGGCGGTCAGCATCGTCACCGAGTCGATCCCTGGAGTGACGTTGAGACGCTCGGCCAGCCGACTGCCAAGGACCACGCCGCGGCGTTTGGCGTCCGTCGTGCCGAACGTGAAGTTGCCGGCGCGCGCCGTCGTGCGAATTCGCGTCACCGGATTGAGCCCTGGCTCATCCGGCTCGATGCCCATGAAGAACGCGCCCTCTCGGTATTGGTGGCCTGCAGTGATGATCGCCTGACTATGCACGAACGGACTCACCGCTACGACAGCAGGCTTCATGCGGCGCACCCGATCGCGCTCCTTCTGCCAGCCAGTCATCGACATGTCTTCGCCGTATGTGAGCACTCTGATGTCCGGGCTGCCAATGAGAATCTTCTCACGAAGATCACTCTGTAGCCCATTCATCACGCCGATGATCACGATCAACGCGCTTACACCGACAATGACACCGCCGATCGCAATCACGCTGATCAAAGACAAAAGGCGAGAACCGCGTCGACTCCGCAGGTACCGCCACGCAATGGCAAACTCGAGGCGCGTCATCATTCTGGCCTCTGTGTGGGAAAGAGAATCACATCGCGGATGTTCGCGACGTCGGCGAGGTACATGAACAGACGATCGATGCCGATGCCGACACCACCAGTTGGCGGCATGCCGTATTCCAGAGCGCGCAAATAATCCTCGTCAACGCCCACGGCCTCTTCGTCGCCCGATGCACGGAGTCGCGCTTGCGCTTCGAAGCGAGTCCGCTGATCGAGTGGATCATTCAATTCGCTGAATGCGTTCGCGAGCTCTCTGCCACTCGCGAAGAGCTCGA
The DNA here is from genome assembly GCA_035279645.1 of Gemmatimonadaceae bacterium. Taxonomy (GTDB): domain Bacteria; phylum Gemmatimonadota; class Gemmatimonadetes; order Gemmatimonadales; family Gemmatimonadaceae; genus AG2. The sequence continues at coordinate 6,241 of DATEHJ010000221.1, read as the reverse complement.
ATCGTTCCGTGAGTCGCGGATTTCCTCGCTTGGGCTTGGCGAGTGGCGAGAGCTCTACGGGGTAATCGATCACGAAAGTTGGCTTTTCGATCTTGGACTCGACGAGCGCCTGGAACAGCTCATCCAGGATCTTCACTCGGCTGAGTGCGTCCACCTGTTCTACGCCTGCACGACGTGCGGCGTTCCGAAGTGTTGCGTCGTCCGCCGCGAACGAATCGAAGCCCAAGCCCGCATTGAGCGAGGGGAGCCACTCGATTCGCCCGAATGGCGGCGAAAGCGTAGGAACGTTCGTCGCGTCGCCGAGTGAATGTCGAACGGCGTCCGCTGCGCACACGAGCAGACGCTCTACGCGATCCATCATCACTGTGTAGTCGGCGTACGCTTCGTAGAACTCCAACATCGTAAACTCGGGGTTGTGCGAGCGATCGATGCCTTCGTTCCGGAAGTCGTGGCCGATTTCGTAAACACGATCCAGTCCGCCCACGATCAGGCGTTTCAAGTACAGCTCGTCAGCGATACGCAGGTACAAAGGCATGTCGAGCGTATTGTGATGCGTCACGAAAGGTCGGGCGTATGCTCCTCCGTACAGCGGCTGAAGGATGGGTGTTTCGACTTCGAGATACTCGAGCTCGTCGAGGTACGTGCGAATCGACGTGATCATCCGCGATCGCGCCCGAAACAGTGCGCGCACTTCCGGGTGAACCGCGAGATCCACATAGCGCTGCCGCGAGCGCTGCTCCGCGTCCGCAAGACCCGAGTGCCGGACCACTTGTCCGTCGATAACCTCTTCCTTTCCGAAGGGCAAAGGCCGCAGCGACTTCGCAAGCATCTCGACGCGCGTGACCCGCACCGTCACCTCGCCTGTACGCGTTCGAAACAGCGGTCCCTCGACGCCGACGACGTCACCGAGATCGAAATGCCTGGTGAGGTCGAACACCTTGTCGCCGAGAACGTCACGCCGGAAATACAGCTGGATGCGCCCCGACGAATCGGTGAGATGAGCAAATGCTGTTTTTCCGGCCGAGCGCCAGCTGACGAGACGTCCCGCCAGTCGCACCGTGTCGCCATCGCCCTCATGGCCTTCCGGATACAACCCTACCGCGTCGATCGCCTGGTGCGATCGATCGAATCGATACGCGAACGGCGGTGTCCCCTGTTCGATGAGCGCGTCGAGTTTCTCCCGACGCGCTTTCTGAACGAAGTTCAGGTCGTCGGTCACGCCGCGGCGCTCCCGCCCGCGCCGTGACCCACGAATTCGCGCAGATATGCCTCGATGAACGGATCGATGTCACCATCCATCACACGCTGCACGTCCGGAATCTTCAGCTCCGTTCGGTGGTCGTTCACCATCGTGTACGGCTGAAACACGTAGCTCCGTATCTGGCTGCCGAAGGTCACGTCCGCCTTCGTCGCGTCGAGCTCGGCCTTCTTCTTCGCCTGTCGCTCAGCCTCGAGCTGATATAGTCGATTCTTGAGCATCTTCATCGCCGTCGCCTTGTTCTTGTGCTGCGACCGCTCCTGCTGAGATGCGACGACGATGCCCGACGGCATATGCGTTAGGCGAACGGCGGAGCTCGTCTTGTTCACGTGCTGCCCGCCGGCGCCCGACGCGCGAAACACGTCCATTCTGATGTCTTCGTCGCGGATCTCGATGTTGATCTCTTCGTTCACGACCGGATAGACGAATACCGAAGCAAAGCTCGTGTGCCGTCGCGCTTGCGCATCGAACGGGGAGATGCGCACGAGACGGTGCACACCGGTCTCCGCCTTCAGGAACCCGAACGCGTAAGGCCCCTTGATCTCGATAACAGCGCCCTTGATTCCGGCCTCTTCACCCTCGCTGATATCGAGCGGTTCGATGCTGTACCCTTTGCGTTGAGCCCAGCGCTCGTACATGCGCTTGAGCATTTCCGCCCAGTCTTGGGCCTCGGTACCGCCGGCGCCCGCGCTGATCTCCAATTGCGCGTCGCGAAAGTCGTCCGGCCCGGAGAGTAGCGAACGTATGCGAAGCGTCTCCAACTCCTCCGAGACCGCCGTCAGTTCGGCGTCGAGCTCGCGCGACATCTCGTCGTCAGGATCCGATGCAAGCAACGCCTCGAGATCCTGCGCGCTGTTGAGTCGCCCCTCGATCTTCTCGAAGGGATCGATCCAACCCTTCAGTGCTTTCACCTGCTGCACGACAGCCTGAGCCGTTTGCTGGTCGTTCCAGAATCCCGGCTCGGCCATGCGGTTCTCGAGCGTCGTTAGGGTTTCTTTCTTGACGTCGACGTCAAAGATACCTCCGTAATTCGGCCAGCCGCTCGGCCTGTTCGCGCAGCGCTTTCGCTAGTTCGCTCTCCGCCATTTTGGTCTCTCTGGATTTCACTTACGACACGAGCCGCCCGCGGATCAGCGGACGGCTCGACTCATGACTGCGGACTCACGCAAGATAGTACCGCTTGATACGGGTAACTACCCCACTACGCGGTCAAAATACTTTCTGGCCGCCAGCGAGGAGGTCGTTTAGCGCTTCCTGAAAGTGCGGCGTGGATTCGGCAAACTCTCGGCCCACTTGAAGCACGTACTCCTCGTAGCTCTTCTGAATTTCGTCTTTGAATAGCTGCTTCAGCGTGCCGTCGCGTAAGCCGTCCTGGCGCTTCTGAGGAAAATACGTGACGAGATCGGATACGAGCGCGCGCGCGAGGCGCTTCGCCTTTGCATGCGGATCGTTCGCAAGAAATGGATTGATCGGCGTCCGAGCGCCAGTTGGCGCCGCCCCCGGAGCTGGCCGGGGCGCCGCAGGTGCCGGGTGCTGGGGGGCCGCCGGCGCGCTACTCGCTGCCGCCGGAGGATTTATGGCAGGCGCGCTCGGACGCGCCGCGGGCGCCGCCTTCGGTGGCGTTGCTAGCGACGCCGATGGCCCGGACGTTCGCGGGGCGACGATGGGCCGCGCCACGTGCCCGGCACTCGACGCACCGCCTGGCATCATTGGACGCGGAGGAAAGAGCATGGGTCGGCCAGCAACAGGCGGCGCGGCCGCCGGTATCTGCGGCTTGGCGACAGGAGGCCTCTCTCCAGCCGCGGAAGCGGTGGCGTTCGCGTTAGGCACCGGAACTAAGGGAGGCATCGCGGCCGGCGCTGCCGTTGGTCCCTTCGGAACTCGTTGCGGCGGTGAGGACGTGTCGAGCAACGCGGCAGCCAACGCAGCGTTTGCGCGTTGCGCCATGGCCGCCTCGGATGACTCCGTCGCTCTTTCAACGGTGGTCGTCGCCGAAGAGTTTGAAGAAAACTCATCTTCGATCGAGGACCCCGCGGAGACGGTAATGACGCCACCACACACCGAGCATCGGGCGCGCACAGTGGTGGAAGGAACCTTTGCGGGATCCACTCGAAAGACCGAGCGACACTCCGGGCAGGAGACGTTCACTTGCCCTCCGTCGCGCTCAGCTTGTCCTGGCGCACCGTCGCCGGCTGACTGGCGCCAGGAGTGGCATCTTGTCGCCGATCGATCGAAAAGACCGATCCAGGAAGAGTCTTCGCGTAGCTCTTCATTTCCGTTGCAAGTTCACTCACTTGTGCGGCATGCGAGAAGTGTCGTCGCTCGTTGGTCACGACGCCGATCGATACCGTCATCAGCGGCACGCGATGGAGCTGTCCGCGGCGATCCTTACCGAAAAAATAGCCAGCGCGGCGGTCCTGCTCGGAGTACTGATAGGGAATCAACGTGTCGAATACCTCCACGATCTCGGAGCAAGCCTCGTTCACGCCGCCGACGGGGATGATAAAGATGAAGTCGTCACCGCCGATGTGTCCAACGAAGCCGTCGTCCAGACAAAGCCCTTTGACGATATCGTGCAGGATTTTGGCGAGGATGCGAATGACGCGATCGCCCTCGTGATACGAGTAGCGATCGTTGAATTCCTTGAAGTGGTCGAGGTCGGCGTAGCACGTCGCGAACAGCTTTCCCTCATTGAGCCGTCGCGTGATCTCGGCTTCGATTTCCACGGCCCCCGGAAGACGAGTCGATGGGTGCACGACCAGGTCGCGATCGGAGCGACGCAACATCGCGTCGAGGCGCGTGGTCGCTTCCGCGGCACCCATGCCGTTCTGCATGACCTCATCAGCGCCAGCATCGAAGGCCTCAGCGAACGCGCCGTCGTCCTCGCACGTGGCGACGACGCATGGCACCACGCCCGTGTATGAGTCTCCCTTCAGGCGCCGCAGTGCCTCGAGACTTTGCGACTCGTCCTGCCGAGCGTCGAATGCGACGACGCGTGGCCGCCCTCGCAGTGACAGCGCCATGAGCTCGTTGCCACTCTCGACCGTGACGATGGGGACGCCGAGTCCCGCCAGCCAGCGCCGAAGCGCTTCCGGCAATTGGCCACCGCCTGGTGAGTAGACGATCGCGTTGGTCTTTGCCACGCGCGGGGGAGACGCTGGTGCGAAGGGAAAGGAGACGACGGCGCGCGAATGCGCGAAGGAGGGCGAAAGCGAAGGAAAGACCAAATATAGACAGAACCATCACTTGCTGACTTCAGGCGCGCACACTGTTCGGTTCACGAACGGGTCTGCTCCGAGCGGCCAACTTTACTCGGGAAAACTACGGTCATAGAAGGACGACCCAAATGGCAACGCGTAGCGCCATTTGTATGTCCGCGTGCCCGGAATTCACGATGTGGGGCCTTCAGCCCCTCAAATCGACTTCGCTTCGTCGATGAGCATGATGGGAATGTCATCTCGCACGGGATAGCTCAAGCGACACGAGTGACAGACGAGCGCCGATTCTTTTTCTCTGTACTCGAGCGCTCCCTTGCACTTCGGGCATACGAGGATTTCGAGCAGTTGAGGAGATAAACTCATTGGGTGTGTTCCTTGGGCAGCCGGTAACCGAGACGATGGAGCGCCGTCGCGTTCTTCCGCCAGTTCGAAAGCACCTTAACCCATAGGTCAAGATAGACGGGCTCGCCGACGAGCTCCTCGATTTTCAGGCGCGACGCTCGACCGATCTCGCGAATGCGGTCCCCCTTGGCGCCGATCAGGATTCTCTTTTGGCTCTCGCGCTCGACATATAGCACGGCGCGAATGTAGACGGGTTTACGGCCCTCACGGTATTCCTCCACCGCACTTGCGACGCTGTACGGTACCTCGTCCTCGAGCTGCTCGAGGGCCGTTTCGCGAATCAATTCGCTCACGAAGAATCGCACGGCCTGCGTGCTGATCTCGTCATCGGGATAGAGAAAGGGACTTTCGGGGAGCAGCGCTCCGACGGAAGCCAGTAACTCGCCGACTCCTTCACCCGTGATCGCCGAGATGAGGTGTGCCCCACTGTAGCGTTCTCTCATCCGAGCGCGCCCCTCGTCCGAGAGCGCATCGACCTTGTTGAGGGCGAGGACGATCGGAGCGCGTGGAGGCGTAGAGAGCCCCGCCGCATCGACGAATGGAGTCGGCGTCTCTGCCGATGCATCGACGAGGTGAATGAGGACGTCCGCTTCACCGACAGCGTCGAGCGCCGCGGCGCGCATGGCGTGTTGCAGCGGATAAGCCGGATTGAGAAGTCCCGGCGTATCGAGCACGATCATCTGCACGTCGTTTTCGGAGTGGATGCCGACGATTCGATCGCGCGTCGACTGGGGTTTGGAGCTCACGATGCTGAGCTTTTGGCCGATGATGCGATTGAGCAGCGTCGACTTGCCCGCGTTAGGCTTCCCTGCGACAGTGACGATTCCGGCGCGGGTCATTGGAGGAAGATAGCGGTCGGCGAAGGGCGGAAACGACGAACGCCCTCGCGGGATGCGAGGGCGTTCGACTGGAGAAGCCGGCGGTGGCCTACTCTCCCGCGCTCTCTCGAGCGGAGTACCATCGGCGCTGTAGGGCTTAACGACCGTGTTCGGAATGGGAACGGGTGTGGCCCCTACGCTCTAACCGCCAGCAGTTTTTTGTGTTCGAGCAAGTGAAGCTCGACAGCGAAAGTTGTGGTAGATGTGATCGGCAAATCGTTAGGATCGTGGTGCTCTGCGTGCAGTAAAAATGATGATTCGAGTAGTCAAGCCACACGGGCGATTAGGACCGCTACGCTTGGAGTGGTTTGCACCACGTCCACGGGCGGCCTATCGACGGGATGGTCTCTCCCGGCCCTTGAGTGCTCCCGGAGGAGCAAGGGACGATTCATCTTGGGGCGTGCTTCCCACTTAGATGCATTCAGCGGTTATCACAGCCGGCCATCGCTACCCGGCGTTGCACCTGGCGGTGCAACCGGGACACG
>DATEHJ010000220.1:0-2290 GCA_035279645.1 Gemmatimonadaceae bacterium | reverse complement strand
GAATCCATTCGCGAACGACTCGTACGCGCCAGACGCCGTGCCTGACGAGAGCGGCTGGAAGACCACCTGATATCCGCCCTGCGGACCCGGAGCGCGATTCCAGGATCCGTGGAAGGCGATGAACGCGCCCGCGCGATAGTGCGCGGGGAACTGTGTGCCCGTGTAGAAGAGCAAACCGTCCGGCGCCCAGTGCGCGGGGAAGAACGCGGCGGGGGGATGCTTCTCCCGGCAATCGCTCACCAGCTTGCCGCCGTCGCCGCCGTATTCGGGCGCCAGCACAAGCTTCTGCTGATCGCCGTCGAAGTAGCAACGCGGCCACCCGTAGTCCGCGCCCTGCTCGATGGACAGCAACTCCTCGGCGGGGAGATTCTGCCCCTGTTCGCTGTTGTACAGCTTCGACCAATTCTCGGCGAGTTGGTCGCGCCCGTGCTGCGTGGACCAGAGCTTTCCACCCGCGTCGAGCGCAATGCCAACGGCGTTGCGAATGCCGGTCGCGTAACGATTGTCGGGGGAGAACGACTGATTGGTTTTGCTCGCGTCGTACGACCAAATGCCTCCGCGCGTGCGCAGCTCAGTGCACGGATTGTGGCCCGGCGAGTTCGGCACGCGATTTACGAACTGGCAGGAGTTCGATGCCGAGCCGAGGTCGATGTACATCTTTCCTGACGAATCGATGACGAACGGGTGCATCGGGTGGTCGCCGCTCAGCGGAAGTCCCTTGACGATGGTCACGGGTGCGGCGGTCGGTGCGCCGCCTCCGGCGGGCAGCGTATAGCGAACGATTGTGCCGCCTTCTTCGGCGTAGAGCGAGTCGCCATGGAGTGCGATGCCTGTCCCACCGTGACCGCCGCTGTCTGCCTTGGCGCCGAAGCGCGCAATCACATCCGCGTGGCCGTGGTGAGACGTGTCGCGGAGCATCACGAGGTAGCCGTCCGCGGGGCCCTTGTCGTTGCCGTAGTACGCGCCACTCCAGGTGTTCACGTACACGTCACCGTTAGGCGCGACGACGATGTGGCGCGCGTGGCCGATGCTGTCCGCGAACACCGTCGCGCAAAAACCTTGCGGTAAGGTGAGGCCGCCAGTGTCGCAAGCGCCCTGGCGGGTGCTCTGCGCTGCGCTCCGGCCAGTATCGTTTGGCGCGGGTCGATTCTCGCGTCCGCACGCTGTCATCGCGCTGATCACGGCGAAGGCAACGATTGCTCGGCTCTGTTTCATTGGCGTTGGGAAATGTGATTGACGTCGCTCGCTCGCGGTGCAATATCGCAGGGAACGGCACTTGCCGCTTGACCCGACAATCCGAAGATTTCTCACGCTCCGTCCACCGTTGACTCCCTTCTCTCTTCCAAACGATCGTGCCATCTATCCGTCGATACTCGGGCGCCGCCCTTGCGATTGTGGTCGCGGCATGTGCCGGCGACAAAGGCAGCTCGAACACCGCTGCTGGCGCCTCCGCGCCCGCCGCATTCACCGACACCACTGCAACCGCGGCTGCGGTCACCGCCGCGGCACAAACAATCGATCCGGCCTCGTTGCTCCAGCACATCAAAGATCTCTCGGCCGACTCGATGGAAGGGCGCGCCCCGGGCACCCCGGGCGAGGAGAAGGCAGTCGCCTATCTCACGCAGCAATTCCAGAAGATGGGGCTCAAGCCCGGGAACCCCGACGGCACATACATCCAGAACGTCGACCTGATTGGCTACAAAGCGCATCCGACGGCGTCGTTCACCGCGCGGGGTAAGACCATCTCGCTCCGCTATCCGGACGATTACATCGCCAACTCACGCCACAACCGCGATTCGACGAAGATCGAAGGCTCGGACGTCGTCTTCGTGGGCTACGGTGTCGTTGCACCGGAGTACAGTTGGGACGACTACAAAGGCGTCGATGTCAAGGGCAAGACGATCCTGATGCTCGTCAACGACCCTGCCGTCCCAGCGCCTAACGCAGCGCCCGGCGACACCGCCGCGCTCGACACGGCGATGTTCAAGGGGAAGGCGATGACGTATTACGGACGGTGGACATACAAGTACGAGATCGCGTCGGCAAAGGGCGCTGCGGCGGCGATTATCATTCACGAAACTGGTCCCGCGGGCTATCCCTACGAAGTCGTGCGGTCCAGCAATTCGGCCGAGCAGTTCGACGTGCCCTCGGCCGACGCGGAAAACCGCGTGCCCGTGGAGGGTTGGATTCGCCTCGAGAAGGCGAAGGAGCTCGTGCACGACGCGGGGCTCAATTTCGATTCGCTCAAGGCGGCGGCCAAGACGAAAGACTTCAAGCCCGTGGCGCTCGA
>DATEHJ010000219.1:0-8805 GCA_035279645.1 Gemmatimonadaceae bacterium | reverse complement strand
AGGTCGTGCAGCTCTACATTCGCGATGAGGTCAGTGCGGCAACGCGTCCGGTGAAAGAGTTGCGGGGCTTTCAGCGCATCACGCTCGCGCCGAATGCAACGCGCACCGTCTCGTTCGACATTGGCCCCGACCAACTCTCCTATCACGGTCCCGACATGAAGCGGGTCGTGGAGCCGGGACAGTTTGCACTCTTGCTGGGCGGCAATTCGGTCGACGTGCACTCGATCGCGCTGACCGTCGATTCAAAGCGAACCACCGCGAGGTAATGAGATGAAGCATGGTCTGAAGCCCGTCGCCCGCGAGAGTCTGGTCGACCGACTGGCTGGCGAGATTCGTTCCTCGATCAACGCCGGCGATTACACGCTTGGAGAGCGGTTGCCGACCATCATGGAGATGGCGCGCCGTTTCCGTGTCGGCCACCCCACGGTTCGCGAAGCGCTCAAGAAGCTCGAGGCGATCGGGGTCGTGGAGATCCGTCATGGGTCCGGCGTCTACGTCACCCGCACGCGCGATGTGCTCATGGTGGTTGGCGATTACGGCGGGAAGGTGACCAAGAAGCTGCTGCTCGATCTGATTCAGACGCGCACGCCAATCGAGGTGCAGTCGACCGCCCTCGCGACGCTGAACGCGACGGCGGAGGACTTCGCCGAGATGCGTCGTCTCCTGACTACGGCGGGGGAGAATCTCGACAACGACGCCGTTTTGAATTCTGTAAACATGGCGTTCCACCGGCAGATTGCATCGGCGTCGGGGAACACGGTGATCGCGCAACTGCTGGACGTGATGCAGGAGCTGTTCAGCGACGAGCAGCGGCTCATTCTCGGGATTTTCGGCTCACGCAAGAAGGACCACGAGGAGCACCTGTCGATCTTCGCCGCGCTGGAGCAGCGCCAGGAGCAGCTCGCGACCGAGCGCATGCGGCTGCATCTCGAGGGCGTCGCGGCGGCGATTCAGCGCTGGGATCCGCAGAATCATCCCGTATCGTAAGGCCCCATGCGCGAGGGCCTCTGCTTTGCCGCCGCATGTTTCTTGATCGCAAACACCGGGTCCGCCTTGGAGGCACAGCAGCGTCCGCGATACCTGGATGAGTCACTCTCGTTCGAGCAGCGGGCCCGCGATCTCGTTTCGCGCATGACGCTCGACGAGAAGGTGATGCAGATGAAGGATGTGGCGCCGGCGATTCCGCGACTCGGCGTCCCCGAGTACAACTGGTGGAACGAGGCGCTGCACGGCGTCGCGCGCGCGGGACTCGCTACCGTGTTTCCGCAGGCGATCGGCGTCGCCGCGACGTGGGACGACAGCGCGATGCACCAGATGGCGACGGTGATCTCCGACGAGGCGCGCGCGAAGTATCACGAGTACCTCCGCCACGACAGTCACCAGCGATACCAAGGGCTCACCTTCTGGTCGCCCAATATCAATCTTTTCCGCGATCCGCGGTGGGGACGCGGCCAGGAGACGTATGGCGAGGACCCATTCCTCACCGGCACGCTCGCCGTCCAGTTCATTCGCGGGCTGCAGGGCGACGATCCGAAGTACTTCAAGACCATCTCGACGGTGAAGCATTACGCCGTGCACAGTGGCCCGGAGCCCGAGCGGCACACCTTCGATGCAGTCGTGCGCGATCGAGATCTTCGCGAGTCGTATCTGCCGCACTTCGAGATGGGAATTCGCGAAGGCGGCGCCTATTCACTGATGTGCGCCTACAATTCGATCGACGGCAAGCCGGCCTGCGCCAATGAGACGTTGCTCGGGAACATTCTGCGCGGCGAGTGGAAGTTCCCGGGGTACGTCGTGTCCGATTGCGGCGCGATCGACGATATATATTTGCGGCACAAGACCGTTCCGACAGCCGCTGCCGCTTCCGCGTTAGGCGTGCGCACGGGGACAGATCTCGACTGCGGCCGCGTGTATCCGAGTCTCGTCCGGGCCGTTCAGCAAGGGCTCATCAGCGAGGCGCAGATCGACACGTCGCTCACCCGGCTTTTTCTTGCGCGCTTCAAGCTCGGAATGTTTGACGATCAAGCGCACGTGCCCTGGGCGAGCATCCCATTCAACAGCCTCGATTCGCCGGCACACCGTGCCCTTGCCAAAAGGCTCGCCGATGAATCGATGGTGTTGCTCAAGAACGATCGCAACACGCTGCCGCTCCGAAAGGATCTCGGCACCATCGCGGTGATCGGACCGAACGCGGATCAGTGGCGGATGCTGCTGGGCAACTACAACGGCATTCCGGCCGATCCGGTCACGCCCCTTCGTGGCATTCGCGAGGCTGTCGCGCCGCGCACGCGCGTGCTGTACACTCGCGGGAGTGATCTCGCCGAGAACTTCCCGCTCTACGAGGTCGTGCCGGCGTCGGCGCTCCGAGGGAGCGAGGGTACGGCAGGTCTTCACGTGGACTACTACTCGCAGCGCGACTTCTCCGGATCGCCGCTCTTCGGCAGCACGGACACGACGCTGAACTCGGACTGGAAAGAGAGTGCGCCCCGCGCCGACATGGATCCCGACAATTTCGGCGTGCGGTGGACTGGCACGATTCGGCCGACGCATACCGGCATGTACCGACTTGGCCTCATCGGCACGATGAAGTTCCAGATGTGGCTCGACGACAGCATGATCGTGCGGTCGGTGTATCCGACGCACGACGGTGAATTCCCCGACCCTCGTCAGGCACAGAGCGAGCCGATTCGTCTCGAGGGCGGCCACGCGTATAAGCTGCGCGTCGAGGGCGAGGAGTCCTACGGCGAGGCGCAGCTGCAACTGCTCTGGGCGACGCCGCGCGATTCGCTCCTGAGCGACGCGATCGAGATCGCCTCGCAGGCCGACGCCATCGTGCTCGTGTTGGGACTCACCGCGCGGTTGGAAGGGGAAGAGATGTCGATTCAGATTCCCGGCTTCCGCGGTGGCGATCGCACGACCATCGACCTCCCGGCGCCTCAGGAGGAGTTGCTTGAGAGGGTCACGGCGCTCGGCAAACCAACGGTGCTCGTGCTGATGAATGGCAGCGCGCTCGGCGTGAATTGGGCGCAGGCCCACGTGCCGGCAATCATCGACGCCTGGTACCCGGGGCAGGCGGCGGGCATGGCGATCGCCGACGTGCTGTTCGGCGAGTACAATCCCGCTGGCCGATTGCCCGTGACGTTTTATAAGTCTGTTAACGACCTACCGGCATTCGACGACTATCGGATGGCAGGACGAACGTATCGGTTCTTCGCCGGCAAGCCGCTCTATCCGTTCGGATTCGGCTTGAGCTACACGACGTTTGCCTACTCGAAGCTGAGAACGAGTCGCGCACGCGCGTCGGCCCGCGATACGGTTCTGGTGAGCGTCGATGTCGCGAACACCGGCGCGCGTGCGGGGGACGAGGTCGTCCAGCTCTATGTGCAGCACACCGGTCGCGCGGTGACGCGACCGCTCGAGGACCTGCGCGGTTATGCGCGCGTGCACCTCGCGCCTGGCGAGACGCGCACGGTCTCGCTCCCTCTGGCCGTGTCCTCGCTCGCGTACTGGAATGAGAGCAAGCACGGGTGGGAAGTCGAGCCTGAAACCGTGCGACTGCTCGTCGGCGCATCGTCGGCGGACATCCGCTCGCGAACGACGATCGACGTCGCGCCATGATGCTTCCCGTTGCCGTAGCGCTGCTACTGGCGACCGGTGACCCGCCATTTGTCCTCTCCGGCGGCGGGCATTCGACGACGCTCGTGCTGAGTGACGCCGACTGGCCCGGTGTGCGTCGCGCCGTTCGGGACTTGCAGGGCGACATCGAGAAAGTGACCGGTGCGCGCCCGCGCCTAACTGGAGACCCGAGCGGCATCGCCGTCATCATCGGCACGTTCGGGCAATCGCCGCTGATCGACCAGCTCGTCCGTGCCGGCAAGCTCGATCCGTCGCTCTTGCGCGGACGCTGGGAGACGTATGTGCGCGAAGTGGTCGATCATCCATTCCCCAAGGTCGAGCGTGCACTGGTCATTGCTGGGAGCGACAAGCGGGGCACCATCTACGGGATCTACGATCTCTCCAGTGAGATTGGCGTGTCGCCCTGGTACTGGTGGGCGGACGTGCCGGTGCCACATGCGTCGACATTGCGCATCGCGCCCGAGCGCGTCGTCGTCGGCGAGCCGAAGGTGAAGTATCGCGGCATCTTCATCAACGACGAGGCGCCGGCGTTCAGCGGTTGGGCGCGCGAGAAGTTCGGCGGGATCAATCACCGGGTCTACGAGCGCGTCTTCGAGCTCATTCTTCGGTTGAAGGGCAACTATCTCTGGCCCGCGATGTGGGGCAACGCCTTTGCCGACGACGATTCACTGAACGCTCGACTCGCGGACGAATACGGCATCGTGATGGGGACGTCGCATCACGAGCCGATGACGCGCGCGCAGCAGGAATGGCGACGCTACGGCAAAGGTCCGTGGAATTACGAGCAGAACGACTCGACATTGCGGGCGTTCTGGCGAGCCGGCATCGAGCGCATGGGCACGCGCGAGAACATCGTCACGATCGGCATGCGTGGCGACGGAGACATGCCGATGACGGAAGGCAGCAACGTCGCGCTCCTAGAGCGTATCGTTGCCGACGAGCGAAGGATCATCGCCGAGGTCACCGGAAAACCGGCGTCCGCCACGCCCCAGCTCTGGGCGCTCTATAAGGAAGTGCAGGACTACTACGACAAAGGGATGCGCGTCCCCGACGATGTCACGCTCCTCTTCTCGGACGACAACTGGGGCAACATCCGCCGCCTACCAAGCCCGGAGGATCGAGGCCGGCCCGGTGGGTTCGGCATCTACTATCACTTCGACTACGTCGGCGGGCCGCGCAATTATAAATGGATCAACACCAATCCGATTGCACGTGTCTGGGAGCAGATGAACCTGGCGTATCGCAGCGGCGCGGACCGCATCTGGATCGTGAACGTCGGCGATCTCAAGCCGATGGAGTTTCCCATCCAGTTTTTTCTCGACTTCGCCTGGGACCCCGACGCTATTCCCGCGACGCGTGTGCCGACGTACACGAGCGAATGGGCGACTCGGCAATTCGGCGCCAAGCACGGCGTGGCAATCGCGGCCTTGATTACGACATATCTCAACTTCGCCGGACGACGGAAGCCTGAGCTGCTGGACACCGCCACGTACAGCCAGTACGACTATCGTGAGGCGGAGCGCGTGGTTGCCGCCTACGACACGCTGGCGTCGCGAGCCAGGGTGATCGGTCACGCGCTGCCGGCGGAGTATTACGACGCGTACTACGAGCTGGTCCTCCATCCCGTTCTCGCCGCGGCGAACCTCAACGACCTCTACGTCACGGCCGCCAGGAATCGCCGCTATGCTCGCGAGGGACGCGCATCCACCAACGAGCTCGCCCTTCGCGCACGGACGCTGTTCGAGCGCGACGCCGAGCTTTCGCGGTACTTCAATACACAGCTCGCCGGCGGAAAGTGGTCACACATGATGGATCAGACGCACATCGGCTATACCTACTGGCAGGAACCTCCGAGGGATGTGATGCCGCGCGTCGACGAGATCCATGTGCCGGTGCCTGCGCAGATGGGCGTCGAGATCGAGGGAGGCGAAACGCCATCCCTACTCGGACGGCCGCCCACGCCGCGGCGAGCGCCGACACTCCCGACATTCGACAACTTTCAACGCCAGGCGTACTACATCGAGGTTTACGATCGAGGCCAGACGCCCTTCGATTACGCCGTCACCAGCGGCGCACCCTGGCTCGCGATCACTCCGCGATGGGGGACCGTTAGGCGCGACCAGCGCCTCTGGGTAAGTGTGGACTGGAAGACGGCGCCGGTCGGTGCGCACTCGGCGCCGATCACGATCTCCGGTCCTGGCGACGAGCGCCTCGTCGTCGAAGCAAAGATCGAGAATCATGCGCACCCCAGCCGCGACAGCCTCATCGGCTTCGTCGAGGGGAATGGCTACGTCTCGATCGAAGCCGAACACTACACGCACGCCGGGAACGCGTCTTCGGTGAGCTGGCTGCGCATTGCCGACTTCGGCCGGACGCTCTCGGCCATGACAACACTCCCCGCTGATGCACCGAGCCTATCGCCCGGCGCGACACCGCCGCGGCTGGAGTACTCGGCGTTCCTGTTCGACAGCGGGGCGGTCGAGGTAAGCGCTTACATTGCACCCTCGCTCAATTTCACCGGTGCACCGACCGGCCTCCGCTATGCCGTCTCCTTCGACGACGACCCGCCGCAGGTGGTGAACATCCTCGCCGATAGCGGGAACCGGGCCTGGGAGCAGTCGGTCGCCGCGAACATTCGCATCTCATCAACGCGGCATCAGCTGGCTCGGCCTGGTGAGCATGTACTCAAGTTCTGGCGCGTCGATCCTGGCGTTGTGCTCGAGAAGCTGGTCATCGACGCCGGCGGAGTGATGCCGAGCTATCTCGGACCGCCCGAGTCCTACCACCGCAGCGCGTCCCGGCCCGCTCCGTAATCAATCACAGCGGACTCTCGGTTCAGCCGTTCACAACTTCGGGAGGACCGTGCTGAAGCGACGATCCGACCATCTCACTCAGCGGGTGGGTCGACACATAGATCGCGCCGGCTCCGTGATCCAATCCCCAACGCGCCGTCGCCGCGACGCCGTCGAAGAAGCGAATATAGGTGACCGGCCGCAGATCGATGGTGCGCAGTGCCTCTACACCCCCCACGCGAACGCCATCGAGGTACACCTGCACCCTGGTCGGTGACTGAAAGCTGTTCGGGCCGCGGGCCTCCAACCAGTTCGAACGCAGCGCAGCGACGACGTCGTAGGGGTTGGTGTACCCCTTGTCGGCGAATTGGTCGGGGACGAGCAGGTTGCGATCGACGCCGCTCTTTGATGCGAACCGTTGGCCTGCGCAGCCGGTGAGAACCGTGGCGACAGCAACTGCCACACGCAGCGTCCAGAAAACGCGCATACCCGCCCGCCTGTCGAGATCCTTCCAATCTGTTGTGCACGGAGGCTGGGCGGTAGCGTTTGGCGGGTGACCAAGGAGAACTTGACAGGCGCCCCCGCGCTCGCGAATCTCGTCGCGCGCTGAACAGTAGCGTTCGGAGACGTTCGCCGATCTCCCTGCGCGTGCTCGGATGCTGACCTCTCTCACTCGCGTCGGGCCAGGTCGACATCCCCGGCAACTCCGCGATCGCCGTCGACATCGACTCGAGGCGATGAGCGTTTGCTCACCGCTGATCGAGATCGCGAACCCAGATGTTGCGGAAGCTGATCGGCGGGCTCGGATCACCGTGCGCCTGGAGCTTGATCGGCGCCGGACCGTGTTTGCGATAAGATGGCGCCCCGATATAGAGCGTCTCCCCCTTCAGTTCGACGTGATTCTGCACAAGTACGCCGTTTTGAAAGGCGGTGACGTAGGCCGGTGCGGCGACGGTTCCATCTTCATGAAACGTCGGCGCTATCCAGATGATATCATACGTCTGCCATTCGCCCGGTTTCCGCATTGAGTTTACGAGTGGCGCGTATTGCTTGTAGATGCTCGCCGCCTGTCCGTTCACGTACGTCTTGTTGTCGTACGAATCGAGCACCTGGATCTCGTAACCCGCATCGCCAGCGCCCGTCGACGCGAGGAACACTCCGCTGTTGCCGCGCGCCTGGCCCGAGCCGGTGATTCCTTCCGGGATGCGCCATTCGAGGTGGAGCTGATAGCTGCCGAAGCTGCGCTTTGTCTCGATGTTGCCGGCGGACTTGTTCACGGTGATCACACCGTCGGACACCGTCCATTTGGCGGGCCCGCGGTCATTCACCGACACCCACTGGTCGAGATTCTGCCCGTCGAAGAGCACGATCGCATCGGAGGGAGGCGCAGCGTCGACGCGTCCGGGCGTGACGATGCGCGGAACCGGCGTCCAGACCTCGGTGTCCTCAGGCTTCGGCTTCGTGCCCTGAGCGAGGAGCGATGTGGCCGCGACGAACGTGAGCGCCGGGACGAGGATCGAGCGAGGAACGAACATGCCTGGTCTCCTGTGTGCGAGCGACGTGCGGGAGGGAGACTCGATCCTGCGCGAAAGACGCGCGGTTGTCAAATGCTCATTCGTGGTCGGCGGGCGCGCGCGCGAGGGAGGTCGATGGCGCGCACGCTGACCACGTCCCGCTGCCGGCCCGCTGGAGCCACCGCAGCCCCTCTTCTACTCGCCCGAGCTGGATGAGCGAGCAGCCGAGATATCCCTGCGACACGCGATCCGCCGGGTCGGCGGCCACCGCCCGCGTATAGAACGCGCGAGCGCCGTTGAAGTTCTGCGTCGCGTACAGCGTCGTGGCGAGCTCGCGCAACGCGGGGCCGTCCTCGGGCGCGAGCCGGACGGCTCTCACCGCCTCGTCGTTCGCCGTGGCGAGGTCGTTCGCCTCGCGTGCAAGCCGCGACAGATAGACATGCGGCCTTGAATCGTTAGGCGACAGGTTGCTCGCCGCGATGAACCGCGCCTTCGCTCGCTCGGCCTGGCCGCTCCGGATCGCGGTGATGCCCTCCGCCAGAGCCGACCGCGCACGCGTGCCGTGCACGAGACTGCGACTGCCGAGCGCGATCGCGGCGGCGACGACGAGCGCGACGCCAGCGCCGATCGCCCACGTTGCCCGGCGCCGGCGACCAGGCGAGGGCACGTCGAGCACGCGCGTGCTCGGTTTGCCGTGCGCACCCGAGGGCATCATCGCGACGGCGGCGTGTAGCGCATGGGCAAACTCGCGAATCGAGGAATAGCGGAGCTCGCGGTCCCGCTCGAGTGCCTTGTCGAGCACCGCCTGTACCTCGTTAGGCCAGGCGACGTCCGGCCTCATTTCGGCGAGCCTCCGCGGTCGC
>DATEHJ010000218.1:0-3102 GCA_035279645.1 Gemmatimonadaceae bacterium | reverse complement strand
TAAGGCGGGCGATTGCGTGCTGCCTACGCGACTACCTTCATACCCTTCTCCGTTGCCGTCGTCGACAGAGAGTGCCAAGCTCCGACAACGTTCTTGGGGTAGCGTCGCGCGACTTGAAGACGTTCGGGGCGTTTCGCCCGTCGTGCCGCTCGCCCGGTTGCCTCATTTCGCAAACCACTTGCCTCATGCGCCGCTCGGCGCCGCGAGATGCCGAGGTCGATCCTCCTAATCGCCGCGCAGAGCCACGATCGCCGCGCGCACGTCCAACCTTTGCGCGAGCACGCGATCGTCAGGCAAGCGGCACAGCACGACGGCAGCGCGCATCGCTTTCGGCTGCGACGGCGAGCGAAACAAGGAGGGTGTCGCACTGCGCGACACCCTCGACGTTTGACCAGCCACACCGTGCGCGGCGACTGTCCCCTTATTGTCCCCCCGCACACCCGATAACACGCGCGAAACGCGCACTTCGGGCCATCGGGGCCAATCCTCTAACTCGTTGTCGTTGCGCGCGTAGCAACGTTTGATGTTTTTTCCGCGAGTTGCTAGAAAGGACTCAAAATCCCCCGACCTTCGGGTCTTGCGAGTTCGAGTCTCGCCCCGGGCATTTTTTATACGCTCGCTTCCACGCGTCGAGTCCTGAGCAACGGGCGCGAACCGCACGCACCGCCTGCCCGTCCCGTAGTGAAGGTTTGAAAGAGCCTCACAATCGATGTCAGATCGTCGTCCCAACCTTCTTCGAGGGACGGAAACGGGCCGACGTCGCGCCAATACTGAGCATCAACGTGCACATCGGCGATAACCCTCTCCACGCCGCGTTCGACTCGTTGCGCTGCCTGTTCACGCAGGATGCCGATGCCTTCACCGACGTCGGGCGCTCGCTCTGGTTTGATCTCATCGAAGAGCGAAGCGGACGCTAAGCGGGCGCTCGCCGGCGCCGCCTCTCCGGCAAAAAAGGTGAACGATCCAACATCGAAGGCGACCGTTCCATCCTTGAAGGCGACCGCGGCAAAAGCTTCGGCGCCGCTGCCGCATCGGTAGCGTCACTTATCAAATCGAGAGGCGAACGTGACAAAAGTGACGGCGACGGCGGCACTCCATGAGGCGACGCGCGCAGACCCGAAGGCGACGCACGCTCCCACCGAGTGCACCGCGGCAATGTGCAACACGCCCGTCGCAACAGTGGCAGTCACGCTGATTTCTTGGCAGGCGACGCCCGCATTTCACGACACGACCGCGGCTTCACACGACACGACCGCGGCTTCACACGACACGACCGTGGCTTCACTCGACACGACCGCGGCTTCACACGACACGACCGTGGCTTAACACGACACGAACGTGGCTTAACACGACACGACCGCGACTTCACACGACACGACTGCGACTTTCCACGACACGACCGGGACTTTCCACGACACGACCGTGACTTCACTCGACACGACGGCGATTGCGTCGGCCGAACGACGCGCTTCGCGAGCAACGACGATCACTACGTTGGCACGCGGCGTCTCGTTCGGGTCGCGGCAGTGAGTGAAAGTCCGACGCCGCCAGACTTCAACTCCCGCGAAACACGAAGTATACGGCGGCAACCATACACAACGCCGCCCAGAGAAAGTCGAGCTTGAGCGGCTGCTTCATGTACAGCACCGCGAAGGGCATGAAGACGCTCAGCGTGATGACCTCCTGCAGCATCTTCAGCTGGCCGAGCGTCAGCGCGTGATAGCCGATGCGGTTGGCCGGCACCTGGAGCGTGTACTCGAAGAAGGCGATCCCCCAGCTCGCGAGGATCGCGACGACGAGCGGCTTCGCGCCAAGATTCTTCAGGTGGGCGTACCACGCAAAGGTCATGAAGACGTTGGAGCCGATGAGCAGGAGCGTGGTGCGGAGAATGATCGACATGTCGTGAGTCGTTAGGTTCGTCGAACGGCGCTATTCGCGGCGCTGTGACACCTTCAGATCGGCGATCCCTCTCACGATGCGCGAAAGGGTGGCTCGCAATGGCAGACGCGACTGCCCAGGGAGGATGCTCCAGGCATTGAACACGACGACCATGTCCTCGTTAGGTAGCACGATCGGAACCTGCCCGCCGAAGCCCGACCCCGCCCAGTAGTACTGCGATGTGTCGCGGCCGAACGCGTACAACCACCACGAGTAGCCATAGCGCGGCGCGCCGGGCGCCTGACTCGTCGCGATCGAGGGCGTAATCGACGCGCGCACCCAGTCCTTGCTCAGGACCCGATGGCTGTCCCACTCACCCTGCTTGAGCACGAGGTACCATAGCTTCGCGAGATCGCGCGCCTCGAGATACAACCCGCCCTCGGTGTCGGGGAGGCCCGTGGGAGTGCGCTTCCAGTACCAGCGCTGAATGCCGAGCGGCGCGAAGAGATGCTGCGCGGCGTACTCCTCGATGTCGTGGCCCGTCGCTTTCACGAACACGTACGCCAGGAGCGCCGACGCGCCGCTGTTGTAGTTGAACGCCGCGCCCGGCTCCGCCGCCATTGGACGATCGATCGTGTACTTGGTCCAGTCGGCGCTTTCCTCGAGGCCGATCGCCGTGTTTCGCGGGTCCGCGTAGGGCAGATTCTCATTCCAGTCGAAGCCCGATGTCATCGTGAGCAGATTGCGGACGGTCATGCGGCGCTTGCGTGGGTCGACGTTCGCAACGGTGCTCGTGTCGAAGAACGAAAGCACCGGCGCTTCGATGCTCGGAAAATCACCGCGCGTCACCGCGGTGCCAATCACCATCGACGTGATCGTTTTCGTCACGGATTGCAACGTGTGCAGATCTCCACGCCGATAATACGGATGCCACCACGGGTCGTAGTAGTTGAACGGACCCGTGTACGCATGCTGGTTGAGCGCGCCCTTCACGTGCACCGAGTCGCGATATGCGGCGTCGTAGTCCCGGTTATAGCTCTTGTCGTAGACCAGTCGACCATGTCGGATCACGACCATGCGATCGACCAAGCCGTAGCGGCCAGCTGCGATCTCGGAGTTGATGCTGTCGAGCACCGCGGCGTTGAGGCCGGCGGACTGTGGCGTCGCGGTGGGCCACTGTTTCGTGGGCCACGACGTCTGCGCAGTCGCTGGGGAAGCCGCGAC
>DATEHJ010000217.1:0-3294 GCA_035279645.1 Gemmatimonadaceae bacterium | reverse complement strand
CGTGGCATACAACTCGAAGCGGATCCCGCCGAGCGTGAATGCGTACCGGTCGTCGAACGTGATGTCGGCGAGCTGCCTCGCCCCGAAGTCACCCGCCCACGTCCTGTCGGTCGGATAGTCGTGGCCGAACTGCGTCTTGTCGCGAAACGCGTAGAAGTTGTTGAGTCGTTTTTGATAGTTCAGAAACTCGACCTGATTGCGCTGTGCGATGACGTGCGTGCCGCTTTCCCTCCACAGCGCCACGCCGCCCGTGTGGTCCCAGTGCGCATGCGTGATGATGATGTAGCGCACGGGCGCCCTGCTCACCTTCTTGAGGATTTTCAAACACTCCGGTGCGTCCACCGGGTTGCAGCTGTCGATCAGCACGTTCCCGGCCGGCGTCTTGACGAGATACGCATTGCTGCCGCCGAAGACGGCGTAGACCGAGTCCGCGACGCGCGTGGCGGTTTCCTCCTGTTGCTGAATTGCCGCAAGCGGACGCGCTGCACCGAGCAGCAGGACCGTGGTCGCGAGCACGATTGATCGCATGGGCGTCATGTCCGGTGATCCTATCGCAGGGCTGCCTCGCGGTACACGAGGCGAACGAGGTCGGCGGCCATGGCGTCGAACGCTTCCTCCGAATCCTTGTCGTTCTTCGCAAAGCGCGCGCGGAACGACGACAGATCGATCTGTGACTTGTAGTCGTCCAGCGTGCGCGACATCGCGGGGCCGGTGGCGCGCAACGCCCTGTCCATCTGCGTCACCGCGGAGTCGAGCAGTGCTTCGACCAGTTCGATGCAAGCGTTGTCATGCATGACTGGCCCGTGGCCCGGCACGATGGTCGATGCGCCGAGCTGCGAGACGCGCTGCAGCGTCCGCGCCCACTCGCTCGGATAGCCGTCGTAGAAGTACGGCAGCGGGGAGACGACGAGATCGCCGACGATCGCGATCTTCTCCTTCGGGAGATACGCGATCGCGTCGCCCGACGTGTTTCCCCGTCCGAGGAACTCGAGCTCGACCTCCCGGTCGCCGAGGTCGATCGTCAGACGGTCGTCGAAGGCGAGCGTCGCCCCTTGAAATGAGTAGTCTTTCAACTCGTCGATCACGCCCGCCCGGTGCTCCAGGCTTCCCGAGATGGCTCGCTTGTCCGCGTCGGAGAGCGCCGTGCCATCGGGACGTTTCCCGCCCGCAAGCATCACACGAAGCCTGTCCGCCCCGCGCTCGACGCGATCGCGCGAGCCGGGGCCGAACCGATCCATGTCCTTCCTGGTTTCAACCTGCGCGACGATGGTCACCGCGGGAAAAGCCTTCATGTAGGCTCGATTCCCGAGGTTGTGATCGTTGTGAAAGTGCGTATTCAGAACGAAGCTCACGGGCTTGTCCGTCCAGCGCCGGATCTGGTCGATGTCTTCGTTCGCCTCGGACGGACGGAAGCCGGTGTCGACGACCAGGACCTGTCGTGTGCCGATGATGACCGTCGTGTTGCCGCCGGCGAATCCGTCGTTCGCATCGCGATGCTGGATCTCGTACACGCCTTGCGCGAGCTGCGTGATCTTTCGCTCGCTTTGCGCATGGAGGGGGAGGAGGACGGCGTGCGTCGCGGCGAACACCGTCACGAGTGTCACGGGTGTATGTTGTCTCATACGCTACTCTCCGCGAATCGCGAGCAACGCGTCGATGCGTGACGCCCGCCGCGCGGGGACGAGACACGCCGCCAGCGCCACCAGGGCAAAAACGGCGACCACACTCCCAAAGACAACGGGATCGAGCGGCTTGACCTCATACAGCAACGACGCAACCGCACGCCCGCCCGCCGCGGCGGCGCCGAGCCCGATGACGAGCCCCACGAATACCAATCGCATGCCTTGAAACACGACGAGCCGAATCACGTCCAGACTCTGCGCGCCTAACGCCATCCGAATCCCGATTTCGCTGAATCGCTGTGTGACGACGTACGCGAGGACGCTGTACAGCCCGAGCACGGAGAGCGCGAGCGCGACGAGCGCGAACGCGCCGGTGAGCCATGCCGAGACACGCTGCACGCCGAGTGATTGCGCGACGGACCTGTCCATCGTCTGGAAAGCGGCAATGGGCTGCGTGCGATCCACCGACGTGACCGCTGTTCGCAGCACACCTTGCAGAGCCGACGCGTCGCCGCGCGTGGAGACAACCACGTTGAATGCCCCACCGCCCGCCTGCCGCAGCGGGACGTACATCGTCTGTGGTGGAGGCGCGTTCAAGCCGAGCGTCCTCACGTCGCCCACAACGCCGACAATTTCAATTTTGACATCGGCCGCCTGACCGCGCAGCAGAACGTGCCCGATGGCGTTCTCGCCTGGAAAGAGCTCTTTCGCGAACGACTCGTTGATCACGCAAACGAGCGGCGCGCCGACCCGGTCGGTGGCTTCGAAGACGCGGCCCGCCTTGATCGGGATGCCGATCATGGAGAAGTAGCCTTCCGTCGCAGCGTTCGTGAACACCACCGGCCGCTCGGACAGCGTCGGGATCGGTCGCCCTTGCACGGCGTACACCGCACGCGCGCCGTTGCCCGACAGCGGCGCCGCACGGACGAACGCGGCCGACGTGACTTGTCGATTCGCGCGCAGCTGCTCGAGCAGCTGATAGTAGAAGTCGGTCTGCTGCGCGGGCGTCGGGTAACGCGGTGGCCCTGGGTTGAAGAATGCGGTCGCAACGCCAGCCGTGGTAAATCCGCCCGGAGTGGATTGCAAGCGAACGAAGCTCACGAGCAGCAAGCTCGATCCCACCAGCAGCACGGCCGACAATGCGACCTCGGCGACGATGAGAACACTTCGAAAGCGGACGCCCTTCCGTCCACCCGAGGAGCCGCGAGCGTTGTCTTTGAGGACGTCCAGGAGGTCGGCGCGCGTCGCTTGCACTGCCGGGACGAGGCCGATCAGGAGCGCCGATAGGGTAGCGAGGCCGATCGTCGCCGCCAGTGTGACAGCGTCGATCGAGAAGTGCACGGTCGCCTGGAGCTGGCTCACCAGCGCACGCTCGGCGCCTCGCAGCGCGAGCGTGGCCAACGCCAAGCCGCCCGCCGCGGCGCTCGCGCAGAACACCAACGTCTCCGCGAGAAAGTCTCTGACGATGTGGGCGCGCTCCGCGCCCAGCGCAAGGCGCACGGCAATGTCCTTCTGGCGAACGGAGAGTCGATTCAGGAACAGGTTGGAGACATTCGCACACGCGATGAGCAGCACCAGCGCGACCGCGCCGAGCAGAAGCACCAACGTCGGACGGACCGGGCCGACCTGCTCTTCGATCCACGTGCGGAGCACGTTCTCGTTGTTGGCATCG
>DATEHJ010000216.1:0-2784 GCA_035279645.1 Gemmatimonadaceae bacterium | reverse complement strand
TGCCCGCTCCAACAGGCCGAAAATGCGATCGCGGGACACGTTCTGCGGCATGGCGGCGGAAGCTAGCCCCTGTCCTTGCACGGTCAATGTCGTGCCCGGCTTCGGCACAGGCCTTGCCCCTCGTGAAGCAACCGGCGTGCTCTTCCAACTCCATATCACAAAGGCAGTCACGCGCCGCCAACACTCCGCGATTGACTCAACCCCACCGACTCCCCACACGCAACCGGGACGTTACTCCGCTTCGGCTCGAGGAGCGGAGCAAACCGGGGGTCGTCACGCGTGTCAACGACTCGGCCAAGGCGCGAATCCAGGCGCTGCAAGAGTACTTCATTCTCGCAGGCAAGGCGATTCGCTTCATGTTCGCGCGGCCGTTCTACGCGCAGGACACCGTGCAGCAGATGGACGAGATCGGTGTGAAATCGCTCGGCATCGTGCTCTTGACGGGGTTGTTCACGGGTATGGTGCTCGCTCTCCAGTCCTCAGTTCAGCTCAGGACCTTTGGAGCCACCATGTACATCGGCCGGCTCGTGTCGGCTTCTATGATACGGGAGCTCGGACCCGTGCTCGCCGGCCTGATGGTCGCGGGGCGAGTGGGCTCGGGTATCGCCGCGCAGCTCGGATCGATGCGTGTCACGGAACAGATCGACGCGCTCAATACGCTCGGCACGGATCCGATCAAGAAGCTCGTCACGCCACGCGTGCTCGCGGCGCTGATCATGCTTCCCATTCTCACGATCATCAATGATCTGATCGGAATCATCGGTGGCAATGTTATCGCCAAGTTCATCGTCGACATCCCGAGCTCGCTGTATTGGCGCACAGTCTGGGAGCAGATCGCCTCGGACGGCTTCGTGCTGCGCTACATCCCGAACGACTTCGTACAAGGACTCTCCAAGCCGCTCGTGTTTGGTGGAATCATCTCGATCACGGCCTGCTATTTCGGCCTCGGCACGACCGGCGGCACCGAGGGCGTCGGTCAGGCCACGACGCGTACGGTGGTGACGTCGAGCATCCTGATTCTCGTGGTTGATTATTTCCTCACGCAGCTGCTCCTCTCGGTGCTCCAGGCATGAGCGACTCCGAGGAGCGTACGGGCTCGACCGGTCTCGACGACGCGCCGACGGTGCCTGAGCGCCGGGAAGGCGAGCGCCGCGAGGGGGAGCGCAAGAGTCAGGCAGTCCGGCGCGCGATTCGCACCGAGCTGGAGAGCGACGCGTCGACCAAACGAGCTCGCCCGGAGCGCGGTGCGGGCGACGCCGTCATCGAGCTGAGTCACGTCTTTCTCGCGTTCGACGTTCCCATTCTCGAGGACGTGAGCTTCAGCGCGCACGAGGGCGAGACCATCGCCGTGGTTGGCGAATCCGGCACCGGAAAATCGACCTGCCTCAAGCTCATTCTGCGCCTGCTCGTTCCCGACAAGGGAACCGTCTGCATCGACGACGACGACATCACCGAGCTCTCGTTCGAGGACGCACTGAAAGTTCGGCAAAAGATGGGGATGGTCTTTCAGGGAGCGGCGCTTTTCGACTCGATGACGGTTTTCGAAAACGTCGCGTATCCACTGCGTGAGCATACGCAGATGACCGAAGAGGAGATCGAACAGCGCGTCCGCGAAAAGCTGGAGTTCGTCGATCTCGACGCCGATCGCGTGATGGAGCAAATGCCGGCCGAGCTCTCCGGCGGAATGAAAAAGCGCGTTGGCATCGCGCGCGGCATGGCGAACAACCCGGAGATCATGCTCTACGACGAGCCGACCTCCGGACTCGATCCGCTGACGACGGGCACGATCACGCGCCTCATCAAGAAGCTGCAGAAGGAGCTGCGCGTCACGAGCATCGTCGTGACGCACGACATGCGCTCCGTATCGAAGATGGCGAGCAAGGTCGCCCTCCTGCATGAGCGACACATCGTGTTCTTCGGTGATCCCGAAGAGATGTTCGCCAGCGAAGACCCCTATATCCGAGAGTTCCTCGGAGGCTAGCCCCCATGAAGCGATCATCGTTCATAACGTGGGACCAGCTGCGCGTGGGACTCGTCATCCTCGCCGCACTGGGCATTCTCACGCTCGCGGTGTACAAGCTCGGCCAAGCGGCGAATCTTTTCGCGAAGCGGTACGACCTGGTCGCGTTTCTGAAAGAGGCGAACGGGCTCAGGGTCGGCGGGACGGTGACGCTCGCTGGGCAACTCGCCGGCACCGTGAAGAAGATCGAGTTCCTGCCGGTCGACGCGGACACGTCGCGCAATCTCAAGATCACCGTCGCCGTCGATCAGGACTTGCAGCAACAGATTCGCGGCGACTCGAAGGCGCAGATCCGCACGCTGGGTTTGCTCGGCGACAAGATCATGGACATCTCGCCGGGAACACCGCGGTTTCCGCCGCTCAAGTCGGGTGACACGATTTCCGTATCGCCGGCGCTCGACTACGAGCAGGTGCTCGCGCAGGCGGCGGGCGCGGTGGGCGACGTCGTCGAGCTCACGAAGGACCTGCGACAGCTCACCGGCGGCATCGTGCATGGCGAGGGCACGATCGGCCAGCTCGTCACCAATCGTGGCCTGTACGATCAATTCATGGGCACGCTCTCTCGGACGAACACGATGCTCGTCCGACTGGAGAATCCCAACGGGACCGTGGGGCGACTGCTCGACGATCCGACGCTCTATACGCAGATCACGGGGATGATCGCGTCGACGGACTCGCTGGTCCGCGCCGTGAATTCGTCGCAAGGCTCGTTAGGCAGGATGATGCGCGACACGGTCCTCTATGGGAACATGGTCAACATCAGC
>DATEHJ010000215.1:0-2721 GCA_035279645.1 Gemmatimonadaceae bacterium | reverse complement strand
GGTGCCGTGACGCTGCCCGAACGCCACCGTCACACTCAAAGACCCGCGCCTCGTATCGACGGTGCCGTGACGCTGCCCGAACGCCACCGTCACACTCAAAGACCCGCGCCTCGTATCGACGTTCTGGACAATCTGATTGTTCGCAAATCGCGTCGTCCCGCTCTGCTGATCGTGCAACGAAACCAATGTGTGGTCGCCAGTCGAATGTTTCAGAACCAGATCCGCAAGAAACCGGAATTCATCCAGACTCGTCAGCTTTGGCCAGGTCTTGTGGCCGGTTGTACTCATGATCCGGCCTGCCCCCCAATGACGTTGACGTTGCGGAAGCGTGCATGGGAGGCCGCGTGGGTCATCCAACCGGACTGGCTCGGCTGACCCTTGCCGCACGTGATGAAGCCATATCGCCGCCGGTGCGAGCGATCCGCAACCCCGTCGCAGCTCCCCCAGAACTCCGGCGTAATCCCATG
The DNA here is from genome assembly GCA_035279645.1 of Gemmatimonadaceae bacterium. Lineage (GTDB taxonomy): Bacteria > Gemmatimonadota > Gemmatimonadetes > Gemmatimonadales > Gemmatimonadaceae > AG2. The sequence goes on along the minus strand of DATEHJ010000215.1, from coordinate 2,254 downwards.
GTAGACGACATCACGAACCATGTGGATCCGCTTGCCGTTCTCAATCAGCCAAAATGCGTCTCCGCCGAACTGAAAATTATATCGTCGTTGATCGATGCTGTAGGATCCGTGGCCTTCGATGTAGATGCCTCGTCTCACATCGGCGAACAGTTCGTTGAGGGTCGCAGCGCCAGGCTCTAGTCCGATGTTGGCGATGCGGACGATCGGGATGCTGCCCCAGCTGTCCGCCCGATTGGAGCCATGCGAGCGGGTTGCGCCTATTTTCTGCGCGACCTCTCGGTTCGTGCAATAACCCACAAAGACGCCCTCGCGCACAATGTCCCATTGCTGGCAGGCTACACCATCGTCGTCGTAGCCGGTTGCGGCAAGGGTCTCCGGTTCGCAATTGTCGGCCACGAGACTGACGTGCGGCGAGCCGTATCGGAAGGTCCCTCGTTTTTCAGTCGTGAGAAAGCTGGTGCCGGCGTAGTTGGCTTCGTACCCAAGCGCGCGGTCGAGTTCGCTGGGGTGACCACAAGATTCATGCATCGTGAGCGACAGATGTTCAGGATCGAGGACGAGATCGTACAGACCAGGCTCTGTGGTGGGGGCCTTCACTTTCTCGACGGCCTCAGACGCGACGCGCGGAGCCTCGGCCAGGAAATGAGCGTCCTCGATCAATTCGTAGCCCATCCGAAGATGCGGCGTATTGAAGCTCCGTGAGGCAAATCTTCCGTCATGAACCGCCGTGGCATCGAAATCACCGCTCAGGGCGAGAAGATCGAATTCCAGGCGCGAACCTTCAGTCGACACAAACAGCTTGCGGTCCCGACGAGCCCACAGGCTGGCGCTGCTTCGCACGATACCCGGCTGCCGATGGACGGACTCCATTGTGTCCAGGAGCAGGGCCGACTTGTTTTCGAGGGCGACGGCGAAGGGATCGATCCGCCGCGCCGTGACGACCCGGTCTCGATGGATCGGCTCGTCCGCGAGTTTCACCTTTTCACTCGCGAGAGACGCAGAGCCTTTGGCAATCTCGATCGCCAAGTCAGCGACACGGGGGGCTTCCTCCAGCGACAGCACTGAACTGGCGGCAAATCCCCAGGCGCCGTGATAGAGGACGCGGATCCCGAACCCGCTGTCCTGCGTTTCTCGAATGGAAGCAATGCGGCGGTCTTCGCCTCGAATGGTCTGGGTCGTGCTGTCGAGCAGACGGATATCGCCATACTCGGCCCCGGAAGCCACCACGCGTTTCAACGCGAGTTCGGCGAGTTCGTCCTGATGAAAATTCGGATGTGCGGGCATGGTGTCTGTATCCTGCCAGACACACCGGCGCCATTCAACTCACCCTAGCCCGAATTATTCATGAAGCTTCTGCTGCAAGCGTTGATACGCGGCTGTGACGGGCAGTCTCGCCGTTCAGCCCTTCGACATACTGCACGAGTATGCCTCAGGGCTTCACGCCTCCGAGTGTCCGTCTCGCTTCACGTCTGCACGCTTTCGCGACGAACCTTCATGAATAATGCGGGCGACTTGGTTTTTCTCAGACGATTCCCTACGATGTCACGGTATGCAGCCTCCCGACCGGACGCCGCGTCAACGAATCATCGACTTGATCACGGGCACCAGGCGATCGTCATACCAATTGGCACAGATGCTGGGCATTCCCGAGCGACAGGTCGAGGCGCATCTGACCCACGTCGTGAAAACCGTTGCACGAGACAAGACAAAGCGATTCATGTTGGACCCGGCACGCTGTCAGGACTGTGACTTTGTCTTTCGTGACCGCAGCCGTCTGACGAGCCCAAGCCGCTGCCCACTGTGTCGGAGCGAAGCCATCGCGGCGCCCCGCTATGGCATCGATCTTCCTGGTCGGTAGTTAAACTCTCCGCCTGATACGTTTTGCATTTTCTTTGGGCTCTCGGGAGCGTATGTTGGGGTAGAAAAGAAAACCTTGGTGGGAAGGCTCTTGATCGGACACGATCATCACCGGTGGCAGCCACTGGGAGAGCGACCGGAGTCTCAATGAGACAATGGATCCGCATAGGGGCTGTTGTGTTCTGCATTGTGCTCGCCGCCTGCAGCGCGGACAAGCCGAAGGAACTGCTCGAGATTGCTGAGTTCGAAGAACGCCAGATGAACCTGCCTCACGCGAAGCAATTGTATGAAGATGTCATCCGTCTCTATCCAACCAGCAAAGAGGCCGCCACGGCCCGGACGCGCCTCGCCGCTCTCAAGCATAGTCAGTAGCTCACCCTGGCACTTACACGCAAGC
>DATEHJ010000214.1:0-3640 GCA_035279645.1 Gemmatimonadaceae bacterium | reverse complement strand
ACCATCAACGGCCCGGCGCGCATCGTATTCGAGGCATTTACCAGGGCCGACCTGTTCAAGCGGTGGTGGGTGCCGAGGTCGATGGGAATGAAGCTGCTGTCCTGCGAGCTGGATGCTCGTGAGGGAGGCACGTACCGATTGGTATTCGACCACGACCCCGAGCCTGCCGCGTTTTTCGGCACGTATGTCGAAGTGAAGCCGTATTCGCGCCTCGCGTGGACCAATGAAGAAGGTGGCGAGGGCGGGCCTGTTACCACGGTGACCTTCGAGGAAAAGGGCGGCAAGACGCTGGTGGTCCTCCGCGAGAACTATCCATCGAAGGAAGCGCTCGACGCTTCCGGCGCCGGAGCAGCCGATGCAATGGGCGAGACGTTCGATCAGCTGGACGAGCTTCTCGTCGCCCTGGGTGAGGGCTCGGGACAGTAGCAGCGACGTGGATCTCGCGGTCGGTCGTCCGATAGTCCCGGCTCACACCGGCCGGGGCTATCGGGCGGAGTCGCGAACATTCGATCGACGGGTCCCACGCTCACGGCGCAGCGTTCCGCTGCAGGAGCAGGAGCGCTGCGTCGTTCGTTAGGCAGTCCGCGCGTAAAACTCGATGTAGCCGCAGGTCGGGCAGCGGTACGCACTGAGTGGAATTGTCTCACCAGCTTTGTACTTGATCCCGCCGAAAAACCGTTGTGGTACGGCGTCGCCGGGTGCCCAACTTGATTCCCGCACCGCGCCGTGCGCCAAGTCCGGAATGTGACCACGCTCCATGTGCTTTTGGCACTTCGGACACTGGGGATGAAAGTCGGACATGCCAAATCAATGTGTAAGAATGAGAGGCCCGTAGTCTGCCTAGCGCCCGGGTTCTGCTGCGAGCGGTCTACTGAATACGCGGTAACCAGTTCGCTTTAGCATGTGCTGTCCATGCGCTCAACCCCAAGGCTTCGAGCGCTCGGCAGCCCGCTCAACCCAACGACTTGAAGCGACCGTCTGCCGCAACGCGTCGTTAGACGACGAGCTGTGCGGCTCTCGACTAGTCAAGTCCCAGATCGGCGACGAGCGCCGCGCCAGGTACGATTCGATCGCGGCGCACTCCCGTGTCGTGCTCAATGACATTGACCAGTTGGGTCCAAAGCTCGTTCTGCACGACTCGATCGCCCGCTTCTAAGCGCGCCGGTCCGACGTGCTCTCGCACATACCAGTAGAGATCGTCCACCGTGCGAAGCCGCGCGGCATCCGCGTTCGGAATGGCAATCCCAAACGCGGTTTCGATTGCCATGACCAACTCTACGGTGTCAAGTCCCAAGGGAACTCGGATAGCCGCCGTCGTCTAACGCCTGAAGTTCACCTGCAGGGGAATCAGACAAAGCGCGTGGCGAAGCCGCGCTCAATCTTTAGCTCCCTTGGCAGGTGCAACGATCGTTAGACAACTCGGAGACGAAACTCAAAGTAAGGTACCGGCGCGAGCATCCAACGCATACTCGCGTTGGGCGCCGTCGACCGCGGGTTGGCTTACGAGGTAGCGATCAATCACCTCGACGCGCCTTTTCGTCCGGAGATGGCCGAGGCCGTGGAGCGCGGCATACTGTGCGACGGGCGACGAATGGTCGAGCAGGCGTCCGAGCACACTGAGGAGCGCGGAGCGAATCCGCGTCCGATCGTATGGTGTGCTGTTCGACGGCGTTATTGCCTCCACGACTAGTGCGAGCGCCATGTAATCGATCGTTTGGAATCGCCGAGGAGGGTAGTCGGGTTGCCGAAAGTCGATTGCTTCGTAGGGTGTCGCCGCGAGAAGCCGATCGTAGAGATTAAAGAGCGCATCGATCGTGGCGCGACGAAGCGCGATGGGTATCGCAGGATCCCAGACGAGGCTGACAAACGCCCAATTGTGTGCGCCGCCGAGGATGCACCAGAGACCTTCGCCGATCTGCGCATTGGAGAGCCCGTAGTCCGGAAGCGAGTCGGCCGACGAAAACAGGTCCGTCAGGTGTCGCAGCTGCTGAATGGGCTCGACCTCGAACCTCACATCGCCGAAGTACCACGGCTTAGCGTCGTCGGCGGGCGGCGCGTGGGCAAAGACCTGCTCGACGAAGCTGGTTAGTGGGATGTCGCGAAGGCGAACCAACATTGATGCGTGAAGTTGTCTAATGCCTGAAGTTGAGCTGCGGAGCGCTCAGCCGGCGGGCGCCGCGATGCTGACACTATGACCAAGCTGCCAAGCGCACAACCTGATGCGGGTCGCTCCGGCAGCTCCAACGCACGTTAGGTGGCGGGTCGGGATCGCCGATCGTCCTCGGCCAGAATACCGCGTGCGAGTTCGGCGCATGGTTCACAGATGGCGAGTGACGGCCACGCGCCTGCGATTGGCCTGTCCCGCCGCCCGCAGAACGAGCACGGCTCGGCAGTGCCGGCGGCGGACTCCCGGCTAGCAAGCAGTGCGATACACGACTCACAGATGTAGACGCCGGGGCCGGCGATCAGCCGCCGATCTGCGCCGCGCGGTAGGTGGCATGCGACGCAGCAGGGGATGCGACCCGCGAAGCGGCGGACCCGCTCAGTAATGTTTGCCACAGCCCCTCCTTCCCGCAGATGCGTGTCGCCACCTAACGCCCGAGTTAACCCGCGAGCGAATCAAACAAGAGCGAGCGAAGCGAGCAATCCTTAGATCGCTCGTCGGGTTCAACGATCGGTACACGCCGGGCGCCGCGGACGCGAACGGCGAGGGCCGGCGGCGGGAGCTCGTTCTGCGACGAATGCGGAATCATCACTGTTGTGAAGGAAGAGCCGACCGACCAATCGCTCGTCTGCGATCGCTGCCCAACCACGGCCACAACTTGGGTCGGCGTCATTGAAGCCTTCCCAGGAGAATTCCACTTTCGAGGTTCCGTCGCTTGTGATCCGATAGTCGATCCAGCCTCGCACAGCTCCAAACTGAAACGATCCGAGGCGATCCTTGTCGAAAGTGATATGCGCCGGGACCTCAAGATCGAGATAGTCAGGCTCCCAGAGTTGCATTTGGACTATTCGCCAGGCGCCGAGGAACGGCGATAGCAAAGGAGGCATCGTCGTCTACGAAAAATGTCGTGCGTCTAACGCGTTTAGCTAAGCTGCAAAGGAACACATAAGAGTTTTGCGGCGGAGCCGCAAAATTTCGATAGCTCCTTTGTCAGCTTCAGCGTTCGTTATGCCGCGGCGGCAGAGACTCAACGGATTGCTCGTCGCCGGGCGATGGCCAGCCGACTGTGATCGGAAGGATCCAAGAAGCTGGGGTCCTGCACGGACTCCAGCAAAGCGATGACGTGCTCGTAGTGGCAAGCCTCGAATGCCTCGCGGGCTTCGCTGCGTTTCGCGTCGTCGCCGACGTATCGGGCCGTATCGCGCCGGTGCCGGGCGGCTCGGGCAATCGCTGCAGTCTCCGCGGCGGCTGAACAGATCACGGCAGCGCCTGTGACGAAGTCCGAACAGTACGTCGCGATATCGTGGGCCAAGTCGCGAAAGGCCTGGAGCGGATCGTCGGAGACGCCGGGATACCGATTTGTGCCCGCAGCGACTCCAAGAGCGTGCAGGTACGCTGCGTGATCCACGAAAGCCTTGCCGACGTGATAGGTTACCGGGCCGAGCGACCAAGAAAACTCTAGAACGATGAGGCGAT
>DATEHJ010000213.1:0-10597 GCA_035279645.1 Gemmatimonadaceae bacterium | reverse complement strand
GCATCGCAACTACCGTCTTGCCGGCAAGCGTACCGCACAGCAAGCGACCAGCGTGCGATTCGACGGTCGAGAGCGGGAAAAAGGGAATATTCGCGTAGTCGATCGCGACCGACGTCTCGATCTCGGCGCCCAACCGGCCGAGCCCCGTGCCGAGGATGATCGCGACGTCCGGCGGCGGCGCAAACCGTGCGCGCACCGCGGCCGCCGCTTCCTCGACACGCTCGAGCGTGTGCGGTGCCGACGCCGCAGCTTCCGTTACTTCTCCCAATGATGCGACCGGCGCGTGCGTCATCCGCGAAAGAGCGCTCCCGAACGCGGATTCGGAGCGTCGGTGGCGTTCGTGTCTTGGTCGCCGCCTACGATTGTACTCGGATCGGGGTCGGGAACGTCCTCCTCAACCGCGATCTCCGCCAACTGTCGCTCCAACATGACGCGGAATTGCTTCAAGTAGCCACGCCGCATCCGGGCGAGCAGCGCGATCTGATCGGCGAATCGTACCGCGTCCATTTGTGCCGTCTGGACGATGCGCTCGGCCTCGGAGCGCGCCTCGCGCAGCACGAGCTGGGATTCCCGCTCCGATTGGTCGCGCACTTCCGCACGCAGCTGCTGCGCCGACACCAGCGCGTCGTTCAGGGCCTTGTCGCGGTCGCGAAAGGCGCGGAGCTGTTCGGTAAGCGAACGAACCGTTGCGTCGAGGTCCTGATTGGCGCGCGTTAGGCGGTCGAGCTCGCCCGCGACCTGATCACGAAAGGCATCGACTCTCGACGGCTCGTAGCCGCGCATCGCTTTGGGAAACTCCATGCGCCGCACGTCGACTGGCGTCAGCCGGAAAATCTCGTCGTTCATGCGGCCGCTTCCTCCCTCTCGCCAAAAAGGACCGTTCCCAGACGAACCAAGGTTGCCCCTTCTTCGACCGCGATCTCGAAATCGTTGGACATTCCCATCGAGAGCTCCGTCGCGTCGTGTCCCGTTTTCGCGAGCGCCGCGCGTGCTTCGCGCGCGCCGGCGAAGACGCGACGCAGCGTGCGCTCGTCCGCATCGAGCGGCGCCATCGTCATCACGCCGCGCACACGCAGTCCGGTCAAGGCACGCATTCGCTCTCCTTCCACCGGCAGGGTCTCCAACGCGAATCCCCCCTTCGTGGCTTCGCCAGCCACGTTCACCTGCAACAGCACATCAATCGGATGACTGGACTGCCCTGCGATCTCATTCACCGCGTCCGCGAGCCGCGAGCTATCGATCGCGTGCACGAGATGGAACTGCGTCACGTGCCTCGCCTTGTTCCGTTGCAAGTGTCCAATGAGATGCCACCGGACGGCAGCTCGTACGGCATCCATTTTCTTGAGTGCCTCCTGAACGCGATTCTCGCCGACGTCCTGGAGTCCAGCAGCACACGCCGCCTCGACTGCTTCTGGGCCATGAGTCTTGGTCACGGCGACAACCGTCACGCGCTGTTGATGCCCACCTCGCTGCACGGCGGCATCGATTCGACCTCGGACCTCCCGCAATCGCTCCGGCAGGTCAGAAAAACGCATAACGTACCAAGTTATCGGCGGTTACAGAGCGAGGCAAGTGAATCGACCTGAGGGCGTGTCGGGTTGGAAACGAGGAATAATCGCGGACAACCCAGTAGCCCAAGCGCGTAGTCGTCCATGGAATCCGTCGATCCGCGCACGACCCGTCCCTTCCGCCAACGCTCGATTCGCTCCGCCCAGTACCGCGTCGTCGCGCTGTCGACGCCGATGCTGCTGCTCGAATCAAATGTGACCGTGGCCGAACCGGGAACGCGCTCGACGTAAACCAGGCCCGACATCACCCAGTCGCGTCCGATCTGATTTCGCGTCGACGGATCGAGCGAAACCGATGCGATCACCGGGCGTCCAAGCTGCCGCGCGCGATCCGCGATCTCCGCCGGCAGCGAGCGGGTGACCTCAGCGTTCGCCAGCAGGCCGTATCGTCGCGCCAATTCGTCGCCGTACCATGGCGCGCCAAGCAGCGGAACGGTCACGACGGTGACGTCGCGACGAAGCGAATCGACGCGTTGTAGAAACCAGAGTGGGTACGTGTCGTTGTCGCCGTCGACGAAGAGCACCGCTCGCATCGGCGCGGACTGCAGCAGTCCTTCGCCAAGACGACGCGGCAGCGACGCCTCCGGCTGATGGCGACGCGTGACGGCGGACCAATTGAGCGCGATCGGTAGCGCCGCGAAGATGACTCCGAACACGGGGCGCAAGCGCAGCCGCTGAGCGATCGTCACCGCGCCATATCCGGCCCACAGCCCCCACGCCCAAAAGCTGAGCACGAAGAAGTAGTCTCGTTCTCTCGCTTCGTGGATGTCGCTCGCGGGGAGGAAGCCCCAGCCGAACGACGGACTCGCTCGCATGTTGAGGTACAACACGACGCCCAGGCTCCCACACAGGAGAAGCAACAGCAGCGCACGCCACTGGCGCCGATCGGCGCTCCGATGCGCCGCAGCGCCGACGAGTCCGAGGAGCGCGAAGACGAGCGTCGCCGCGGTGCGGCCGATCGTCGGCACCGGATTCGGCCCTAACGAGAGCGCGACCTGCCAGTCCACGTATTCGAACCAGTTCGCGATCTGGAGCCAGAGCGGCGCTAAACGCGGAAACAGCGACGCCACGTCGTATTGCCGGCGCGCGACGACGTAGGCGAGCGAGCGCAGTGTCGACGGATTGCCCTGATTGAGCGCCGGGTCATGCCGCGCACGCACCAGCATCACGAACACGGCCGACGCCGCGACCGCGGCGACGAAGAGCAGTCGCACCGATCCGGGCGTCTGTCGCGGGATCGACCGCCACATCTGGCCGCCGAGCGGCGAGGCGGACGCGACGATCGCGACACCGGCGACGCCTAACGCGAGGGACGCCCGTCCCACCCCGATCGCGGCGACGACGACGCCGGTGAGCGCGAGCGCGGTTTGCCAGTCGATCAGGCCGTCGTCGTTGCTGGCCGCGAGGTACACGGCGACAGGTGACGCGACCAGCGCGCTGAGGTGCAGCGGGACCGCGAGCACGATCAGATAGGCGGTGAGCACGCGCCATCGGGCGCTCGCCGACCGCCCGGCCCGATTCGCCACCGCGAGAGTGACCGCGACGAGCGCGATCGACGCGGCGTACACCTCGGTCTCCGTCGCGTTGAACTGCACCGAGCTCATAGCGCCGGCGCAGAGCACACCGCCGAGCACGTACCACCCGTCGTTGCGGCCGCGCTCGAGCCGCGGACCATGACCGATGAGCGCGGCGCTGAGTACTCCCGCCGCCGCCGTGCAAAGTGCCGAGAAGAGATTGCAGGCCACGGCGTACGGGAGGAACGGAAGGAGCCGCGCCCAGTCGTGGAGGAGGAGGACGAAGAGCGGCGTGCCCGGCGGATGCGGAATGCCTAACGAATGCGCGGCCGCGATGAACTCGCCGGAGTCCCAGAAGGTGACGTCCGGCGCCATTGAAACCAGATAGACGATCAGGAGCACGGCCCCGGCGATCCAGGCGCCGGTCTCCGCGGGCAGCCCGACCGCGCCGCTACGCGCGCGCCTCGAGCCTAGGCTGTTCCGCACTCGTTCGTGGCGGCAGGCCAGCGAGCATGTCCCGCAGCTGAGCCGACGTCAGATTTCGCCAGAGGCGCCCCTGCACCGCTGCCGAAATTGCCGACGTCTCTTCCGACACCACGAGCACCAGCGCGTCCGTCTCCTCGCTCAGGCCGAGGGCAGCGCGGTGCCGAGTGCCTAACGACCTATCCATCAGCGCCGCCTGTGAGAGCGGCAGGATACAGCCAGCTCCAACGATCGTATCACCGCGAATGATCACCGCGCCGTCGTGCAACGGTGAATACGGAGTGAAAATCGTCGTCAACAAATCGGCGGAGACCTTGGCTTGCATCTCCGACCCGGAGCGCACGTATTCGTCGAGCGGGACCTCGCGCTCACAGACGACGATCGCGCCGATCCCCGACCGGCTCAGTCGCTCGACGGCGTTCGCCGTTTCCTCGGCGACGTCCGTCTCGCCCATGTGGCGGAAGAAGCGCAACATCGGCGACCGCCCGAGCACGGAGAGCGCGATGCGCAGCTCGGGCGCGAAGATGATCAAGAGTGCGATCGCGCCATAGGTGTAGACCAGGGTGAGCAAATACGTAATCATCGTCAGCTTCAGCGCCGCGGCGATGGCGTACGTCAGCAACAGGACGACGATGCCAATCAGTACCGGTACCGCGCGCGAGCGGTGGAGCAACAGCAGCACGCGATAGATCGCGTAGCCGACAATCGCGATCTCGAGGACGTCGCGCCACCCGACGTCGAGCAGGCGGAGTTGTTCGAGAATGCTCACGATGAAGTCCCGACCCGGCCCTCTCGGCGGGTAATCGCCCACGCCACGTCGAGCGCCTGGCGATTCGCCGCGACGTCGTGGACGCGGAAGACGCGCGCCCCACGCTCGAGCGCGACGACATTGGCGCCCACCGTTCCATGCACGCGCGCCGACGGCGCCACCATGCCAGTAATCTCGCCGACAAACCGCTTGCGCGACGCACCCACGACGACCGGGTGGCCCCACGCCGCAAGCTCGGGCACCGCCGCCAGCATGTCGAGCGAATGCTCACTGCGCTTCGCAAACCCGATCCCCGGATCGACGGCAATACATGCGTCGGCGACGCCGGCCTCGCGACCGGCCGACACTCGCTCGCGCAGCTCGGCCATCACCTCGTCGACGACGTCATCATAGTTCGCATGCGAATACGTGGCCATCTCGCTCACGCTTCCCCGAGAATGCATCAACACCACTCCGGCCCCTGCCGACGCGCAAATCTCGCCCATGCGAGGGTCCAGGCGGAAGGCCGAAACATCGTTCACGATATGTGCTCCCGCCTCGAGCGCCGCGCGAGCAACGTCGGACTTCACCGTGTCGACGGAAACCGCGAGCTGAGGAAACGCCGCCGCGATCGCCCCGATCACCGGAAAAATGCGTCGCCCTTCCTCCTGCTCGTCCACTGGAGTCGCGCCCTGCGGCCGCGTCGATTCACCGCCCACGTCGATGATGTCGGCCCCCTCGTCGACCATCGTTCGAGCGTGGGCAACCGCCGCGTCGGGAGAAAAGAAAAGACCCCCGTCGCTAAAGCTGTCGGGAGTCACGTTCAGAATGCCCATAATGATTGGGCGGTCGAGCGCGAGCTCGCGACCTTTGATCCGCCAAGAGTCTGGCATACGAGAATAGGCCCTAGGGCCTAGCGCAGAGGGGCTAGGGATGTTGCTCCCTAGCCCCTATGCTCCAGCCCTGGCCTCTTCGCTTGTTCACGCCGGCGACGGCTCCGGCCCTCCAAGGAATGGAGGCGTGCGACGCGGCTCGAGTGCCGGCGTCGGCGTCGGCTGTGGTGGCGAGCCGCCTGGCGCCGCCCCGCTGACTCGCGGCGGCAGCTGCCCACCCTTCGTGAGAATCGTGAAATCCTCGCGTGTCAACGTCTCGCGCTCGAGGAGCGCGGCCGCCACCGCATGAAGAAGATCCAGATTCTCCTCGAGTGTGCGCTTCGCCCGAGCATACGCCTCTTCGATGACGCGCTTCACTTCCTGATCGACGATCTGCGCCGTCTGTTCCGAGACCTCTCTTCGGTGCTGAATCTCGCGACCGAGGAAGAGCTCCTGTTCGTTGTCGCCAACGAGCACCGGGCCGATCGCCTCCGAGAGTCCCCACTGCGTGACGTAGCGGCGGGCGATTGCGGTCGCCTGCTGGATGTCGCTCGCCGCACCAGTCGTCACACGGTCGCGTCCGAACACGATCTCTTCGGCCGTGCGACCCCCGTAACTCATGACCAGTCGTGCCTCGAGCTGCTGGCGGGTGATCGAAACGCGGTCATCCTCTGGAAGCGTGAAGGCGAGTCCCAAGGCGCGGCCACGTGGCACGATCGTCACTTTATGAAGCGGGTCGTTGCCCTTGATCTTGATCGCGCAGATCGCGTGTCCCGCCTCGTGGTAAGCCGTTAGGCGACGCTCGTCTTCCTTCATCACCATCGACTTCCGCTCGACGCCGAGCATCACTTTGTCCTTCGCATCTTCGAGATCCATCATGTAGATGCGATCGTGATTGCGACGGACGGCCAGCAGCGCCGCTTCGTTCACGAGATTGGCGAGGTCCGCGCCGGCCATGCCGGGCGTGCCGCGCGCGACCGTCGTGATGTCGACGTCATCGGCGATCGGTTTGTTGCGCAGATGGACCTTCAGGATGCCCTCCCGGCCTTTCAGGTCGGGGGCATCCACGACAATCTGACGGTCGAACCGCCCTGGTCGCAGTAACGCCGGATCGAGGACGTCGGGCCGGTTCGTCGCCGCGATGAGAATCACGCCGTCGTTGGACTCGAAGCCGTCCATCTCGACGAGGAGCTGGTTGAGCGTTTGCTCACGCTCGTCGTGCCCACCGCCAAGCCCCGCGCCGCGATGCCGGCCGACCGCGTCAATTTCGTCGATGAAGATGATGCACGGCGCATGCGCCTTGCCCTGCTCGAACAGGTCGCGCACGCGCGACGCGCCGACGCCGACGAACATCTCGACGAAGTCGGAGCCCGACATCGAGAAGAACGGGCGGGCCGCCTCCCCAGCCACGGCCCGCGCGAGCAGCGTTTTTCCCGTTCCCGGAGGTCCGACGAGGAGCGCGCCCTTCGGCAGACGTCCGCCAAGCTTCGTGAACTTTTGCGGATCGCGCAGGAACTCGATGATCTCCTGCAACTCCTGCTTCGCTTCGTCCGCGCCAGCCACGTCGGCGAACGTCACCTTCGGTGTGTCCCCAGTGAGCAACTTCGCCTTCGACTTGCCGAACGAGAACGCCTTCGCGCCCCCGGCCTGCATCTGTCGGAACAGGAACAGGTAGAACCCGATCAACAGCAGCCAGGGCAGGAAGTTCAGAATGTACGCCGTCACCGAGGGCCGAGCATCCTCGGCCTCGATCATGACGCTATGCTTGCTCAGGCTGTCGACCTCCGCCTGCGCGTTCTCCATTGGCAGACGCACGTTGAACTTCGGCACGTTGCGGCCGTCGTACGGGACCGGCGTCTTGAACTCGCCCGTGACATACTTCCCCGCTTGGATCTTGACCTTGCGGATGTTGTCGCGGTCGAGCTCGGACCTGTACTGCGTGTAGCTGATGAGCGGTGCCTGCTCGGAGCGCCCGTTCGACAGCTGAATCAGCGCGACGGGGATGAGCAGGATAAGGAGCCAGAACGAGAGCGTCTTTGACAGACGACCCCAGTTCACGTCCTTCTTCGGTGACTTCGGAGTATTGGGTACTGGCATCTACTGCAAGCTCGCGATGTACGGAAGGTGACGGAAATTTTCCGCGTGATCCAACCCGTATCCGACCAGGAACTCGTTCGGCGCGTCAAACCCAACAAAGCGCGTCGGGTACCGGAGTTCAGCCGCTATATGCTTGTGTAGCAACGCGCAAATCTCCAATGAACGCGGTTTCCGTGCCTGTAGAAGGTCCATCAGTCGGTTCAGGGTACGCCCGGTGTCGACGATGTCCTCCACCAGGAGTATATGCTTACCCCCAAATTCGGTTTCCGGATCATAAACGAGCCGAACGGTTCCGCTCGACACCGTCGAGTCCCCGTAACTCGCTGCGACTAGGAAGTCGATCTGTAGCGGCCGCCGGATTTCCCGCACCAGATCACTCAGGAATATAAAGCTCCCCTTCAATAGGCCGAGGACGAGCAGATCTCCGTCAGGATACGCACGGGCAATCTCTTCGCCTATCTCACGCACACGCGCGGCAATTTGTTCTTGGGTGTAAACGATCCGGCGTACCGCGCGACCGGACAGTCTAGGATCGGCGATCGAGATAGTCACAGGCGTAGGTCACAACCGGTCCACCGGACCGTGCGGATGCCGCGTCACTGCGGCGAACGCCGGGAATCCAGACAATCTCGTTCCCGACGAGGACTACGGGCCATCTCGCACGAATGTGTCCCGAGATTCCCGCGTCTGACAAAAAGTACCTAACCTTACGCGTGATGAGGTGGTCGCCGAGGCGAATTGTTAGTCGATCGCCTGGTCGCCAAGCCCGCACCCACAACGAGTCGCCTCGTGGCAGCGCGGCTCTCCAGGGGTCCGCGGCAGGAGTGCTGGTCGTCGCCGCAAAGGTCCAACGATCCCAAGTCATCGGCGACTGGAGAGGCTGCGCGCCGCAATGGACCTCTCCCAATAGGGCGCGCCGTAGTTCGAAGCGGCTCCTGGAGCGCGTGAGCTCCCATCCGCCAGAGACCTGAATCCGCGCGCCAACTCGACCCTCGATCGTGAACTTCGCGGCGCGCCGCGTACCGCGGCGGTCGAGCGCGAGCCCCACGCGTGCCGCGAGCTCGGGCCAGATGATGCATAGCGACTCGTTCGGGTAGCTCGCGAGATCGGCCGCGAGGACATCGAGCGCCACCACCCTTGTCGCATCGTTGCGAATCTCTGAACGAATGCCCGCGTCGACGAGCGCCGCAACCTCGTCACGCCACTCCGCGGCGCGATCGCCGATCGCGATCAGCTCCGACTCGAGCGACGGGCGCGCTCGCAACAACGAGGGCAAGAGATCGCGGCGAATGCGGTTTCGCAGATACGTCGGCTGGCTGTTCGTGGGATCCTCCAGCCAGCGCAGACATCGAGTCTTCGCGTAGGCGTTCAAATCGGCGCGACGAACCTCGCCCAACGGCCGGCGCACGTCGGACACCGCGCGGAGCCCCGCGAGTCCCCGCGCGCCAGCGCCGCGCAGCGCGCGCATGAGCACCGTCTCGACTTGATCGTCGAGCGTGTGAGCGGTGAGGATGACTCCACTCGTCGCCCGCGCCACCGAGCGCAGGAACCCCCACCGCGCCGCACGCCAGGCCGCTTCAGTCGGCGCGTTGTCATCGTTGCGTCCAACCACGACCGGGAGACCGAGCGACAGCGCGGTGCTCGTGACGAACCCCGCCGCGCGTGTGCTGTACGTGCCGGATGCGTGATCGAACGTCGCGACGACAAGCGAGCACGCGCGGCGCTCGCGCACGGAGGTCGCAAGATCCAGCAGCGACATGGAGTCGAGCCCACCGGAGACGGCGAGCACGGCATTCCCTCGTCGCGGTAGGGCGGCGGCTACCAGCCGGGCGAGATCCCCCGCCGGCACAGTTGTCGCTGCGCGATTTAGACGCGTCCTCACGCGCCCACTTTGCCGGTCGCCTCGGGCGCTCTATCTTCTTCGCACCGTCGCAACGGGAGTCTCTCGTGGAATCGCATGGTCCGCTGGGAATACTGTGGGTCGGCCTGGCACTTGGCGCATTTTACATCGCGCTCATCTGGCTGAACACGCTGCTCGGATTCTTTCTCACGCCACTGTTTCTCATTCCGCAGACTTGGCTCATGGATTGGTTCGCGCGTCGCCGCGGCCAAAAGACAGAGCGGCAAGCAGAGCGCGACGCGTCGCGCTGATTGCAATAATGATCGGCGGCGGCCGACTGCGATGGGACGGGCTATCTCGCCCGTCCCTTTCGCTTTTCTACCAAGCGCGATCGCTCTGTGCTTCGGCGCTTCTCGCTGTGCTTTTCGCGCATCCACTCGTCGCACAACTCTTCGTGCGTCCCTGGTTGAACTGGCATACGATTCACGCCGGGCGCTTCGATGTCCACTATCCGACCGAACTGACCAGCTGGGCCGAGTTCGTGGCGGAGCGCCTGCCCGCGGTCGACACGGCGGTGACCCACCTCGTCGGCTATTCTCCGCCGCACCGCGTGCAGATCGTCGTCGAGGATCCGTTCGATGTCTCGAACGGCTTTGCGTTCACAGTGCTGTATCATCCCGTCATCGTGTTCTGGGCATCGCCCCCGGATCCGCGCGAAGACATCGGACAATTCCGCACCTGGGGCGAGATGCTCGCCGTGCACGAGTTCGGGCATGTCGCGCACCTAACGAGGCCGTCGCGGAATCCGTTCACCCACACGCTCTGGCGTATGGCCCCGGTGAGCCTGGGTCCGATTCCAGTGCGCGTCCCTCGGTGGGTGATCGAGGGCTACGCGACGTACATCGAGGGCGTCGTGACCGGCAGCGGCAGGCCGCACGGCGTGTGGCGTCCCGCGACGCTTCGGCAATGGGCCATCGAGGGGCGACTGCCTAACTACGCGGCCCTCGACGGCACGGGCGACTTCCAGGGGAGCGACTTTGCGTACCTCGCGGGTTCCGCGTTCCTCGAATGGCTCGCGCGGCGCAATGGCGATTCGAGCCTGGTCGATGTCTGGCGCCGGCTCACCGCGCGCGTGAATCGCAGCTTCGACGAGGCGTTCACAGGCGTGTACGGCGATCCGCCGTCGATTCTGTACGATCGCTTCCGCGCGCAGGTCACCGCCGACGCGGTTGGCATCGACAGTGCGCTGGTACGCGCCGGATTGGTCGAGGGTGAGCTTGTGCAGCACCTCGCGCGCGGCACGGGTGACCCGTCGATCTCCAAAGATGGGAGGTTTGCGGCGCTCGTGCTGCGCGCTGTGGGCCTCCCCGCGCGCGTGGTCGTGTGGAGCACGAAGCCCGAGCCCGATACCCTCGAGAAGCAACGCAATGAGCGACTTCTCAAGCGTGATCCAGAGGACGTGCCGGCACGCCACG
>DATEHJ010000212.1:0-3303 GCA_035279645.1 Gemmatimonadaceae bacterium | reverse complement strand
CATTTACACGCGGTGGCTCAAGCGCAGCACGCCCCAGAACATCGTCATCGGTGGGGCGGCGGGCGCGTTCCCTCCCCTCGTCGGGTGGGCCGCGGTCACCGGCCGCGTCGACCTGCTTGGTGTTTATCTTTTTCTCATCATCTTCTACTGGACGCCCCCGCATTTCTGGGCACTCGCACTGCTCAAGCAGCGGGACTACGACCGCGCCGGAGTGCCGATGGCGCCGCTCGTGTGGGGCGAGCGTGAGACGAAGCGCCAGATGCTGGCCTACACGGCGATCCTCGTTCCGCTCACGCTGCTGCCCGTAGCCTTCGGCGCGCTCGGCGTCGTGTATCTCGCCGCGGCCGTGTTGCTCGACGGGGCATTGATCGCCGGCGTGGTCAGGGTCGCGCGCCGCACACCGTGGATGCCGGCGGCCTGGTCGTTATACAAGTTCTCATTGCTCTATCTCGCGCTGCTCTTCGGCGCGATGGTGGCGGATCGTCTCCTTCTGCGATGAGCGAGACGCTGGACTTGCTCGTCGGGGGCGGTGGCGGCGCGCCGGAAAAGCTGATGCTCATCGAGCGACCGACCGCCGACGGTCGCGTTCGGCTCCGCGCCTGGACGAGCGACGACTGGAGCGCCACGCCGACGTCGTCCGATTGCAGCGCCTCGGCTTTGTTGGGAGAAGTCGAGCGAGCCGTTCGAGAGGGGCGGTCGGTCAATCACGAGTTGAAGGTCGTTAGGCGCTGGCTGAGCCCGTGAGAGGGGCGAGTGGCTAGTGGCTAGTGGCTAGTGGCTAGTGGCTAGTGGCTAGTGGCTAGTGGCTAGTGGCTAGTGGCTAGTGGCTAGTGGCTAGTGGCTAGTGGCTAGTGGCTAGTCACTAGTCGCTCATTTCAGCCGAAGCTTCAAATCGACTCGCGCCGTCCCACCCACCGCGACATCCACCTCGCGCTCTACCCGCGCCTCTTCTCGCTCGTGCCAAATGAGCAATCGATACTTGCCCGGCGGAACGGAGTCGATGCGAAACGCGCCGGATGCGTCCGTTACCGAATAGTACGGGCTCTCGAAGACGGCGATGTAGCCGCGCGTCCACGGATGCTGCACGCACGCCGCGGCGATGAGACCGGCCTTCGCCGCCAGGTGCTCGTTAGGTACGACCTGACCGTCGTCGGTGAGAGGAATCACAGCCAGTGTGTCCCCGTTCGGCCCACCATGGAGAAAGCGCGTCGTATGCGCCAACCGATCCTCGTTCAGCACGTTCACCGTCGTCCCGATTACGGCTCCCTGCACGCGTGGCTCGAGTCGGCAGTCCTGGTTCACGATCTCCGTGCGGCGCTCGACGGGAAGCGTCTTTCCCTCTCGCACATCGGACAGCCACACCACGACGTTGGCGAGCGCGCGACCGCGCAGGACGACCGACGAGTCCGGATACGCGCTGCCGCAGACTTCGCGATCCACGGTCGGCGTGACGACGCTGTCGACTGGTGCATTCCCATCGATCTCGACCGTGCCAGCAATTGATCCGATCGCTCCCAATGCGACGACGCGATAGGTCGCGCTCGGTAATTCGATCGTTCCCGACGACGGGCGACTCGCTGCATGCGCGACCGCGGCATTGCTGGGATCGCCTGAGCACCCGAGCACGCCGATGAAAAGAAGTATGGGCAGCCCTGCAGATGAGAGTTGCCTGATGCCGAGTTCGTGCACGAGAAGTATCAATTGAGGGCGAGGGCGTATTGTCGAGTTGGCAAGGCGTGCGCCACGTGACTGCGAGCCGATTCCATTCGTCATTTGTACATGCTGCACACACTCATTCTGTCGCTCGCTGTGGCGAGCCACGTGTCGCTGATGCCGCCACAGCCCGACAGCCTGCGTCCCGATACGGACGTGCGACTGGTTGCCTTGCGTCACGCCGCTGAAATCCAACGCTGCTACGAGACCGAAGGTCTGCGCGTGAATCCCGGTCTCGGTGGCATCGTCGAAGTCGAAGTTACCGTGGCGCCCTCGGGTCACGTCGAAGATGCCGAAGTTTCCGCCTCGGCGTTGTCCGGTGCGGGACAAAGGGAAGTCGAATCCTGCATCACGACATCGGTGAGGAATTGGCGATTCGAGAAGGGACCGTTCGCGATTGAGACGATCGTGTATCCCTTCAATCTCGTTCGAAACAGCGGTGTGATGAGCAACACACGCGCATAGCGGTCGTCCGGCACGTAGTTTCCGGGTCGACGGGAATCTCTCTCGTCGACCCTTCGTGTATCGGTCAAGGATGACATCGAATCGCCGGATGCTGGCCGCGGCGGCGACCGCCGCTCTCGCTGCGTGCGCGGCAAGCTCGCTCCCCGTGCAAACGCGTCTCCGCGTGTGGGCTTTTACGGTGCCATGGGACGCGAAGAGCAGCGCCAGCGCGCGCGATCATGCCGCGCAATTCTCGTCGGTGATCTCCGGTTGGATCCAGCTCGATAGCGTCACGGGTCATCCGTTCGCGGAATTCCGCGACACACTCGCGCGCAACACGCCATCCGGCTTGCGTCTCACGGCGATGGTGACGAATGCGGTCGGCGGTCGATTTCATCCCGACGCTGTGCGCCACCTCGTCGCGGATCGCGCGGCGCTCGCGCACGCGGCCGGTGAGATTGCGCGTCGCGCGTCGAGCTACCACGGCTTGGTCGTCGACCTCGAGGGGTTCGTCGCCGCGGATCGGCAGATTCTCACGACAGCCGTCCGCACGATTGCCGACTCGGCACGCGCGCATCATGTGACGCCGATCGCCGTCGCGGTCCCGGCGGTCGATACGGCGGCGTTCCCGGGTCGCATCTTCTTGCCGGCGGCGGATTACCTACTCGTTATGCTGTACGATCAGCATTGGACGACGTCCGCGCCCGGTCCGCTTGCCGCGCCGGACTGGGTGCGCGCCGCGACCGCGCTCCGTGTCAGCGAGGTCGGAGCGCACCGCGTCGTTGCCGCGCTTCCGCTCTACGGCTACCGCTGGCCGACGTCGGGCCACGCCGCCGCGCTCACCTTCGCCGACGCCGAGCGCGACGCAACTGCCGCCGGCGTCCACCTGCAACGTGATAGCGCGACGTCGACGCTTCGCGCGACGAGTCCCGGCGTGTGGGACCTCTGGGTAAGCGACGCTGGCCTTATCGCCGTGCTGATTCGTGAGGTGCGCGCGCAGGGTGTCACGACCGTCGCGCTCTGGCGGCTGGGACAGGAGGATCCGGCGGTGTGGGGCGTCGTTAGAGGTGCTCGGTGAAAGGTGCTAGGTGATGGGTGCTAAGTGTTAGGCGCTGCGCACAGTACCTAGCACCTAGCACCTAGCAC
>DATEHJ010000211.1:0-3365 GCA_035279645.1 Gemmatimonadaceae bacterium | reverse complement strand
GATGAGCATGAACCGATTCAGCCATCCATTTGCCGCATCGCCTTGCTGAAGCAATCGCTGTAGTTCGTCGGTCGTGATATGGCCGATAACGGAGATATGGGCAGCGGTTGCTCTTAGCGGTGAATTCTTCGTCAGCGTGTGCAAGGGATCGCCGTCCCATGCACTCCGCAGCACAGCGGTGAGCGTGTTAGTCTCGCGACGCTTGACCTGCAGCGTATTTGCAAATTCAGCTTCCAGTACGAGAAGGCGCGCGTCGGTCGCACCGGCATCTTCCTTCCCGCCAGCACAAGCATCGCGGACGGCGTAGATCAGACCTTCGCCAGAGGACAGGCCGGGGCGAATTTGATTCGTCGTCCACACGGCATCGGCCTCGCGAAACAGCCCGCGTATCTGACCGGAGCTTGTGCCCTTGCGCCCGATCGATGTCGCTCCAACGAGCACGAGGTTTTCGTTTAAGTGTTGGCGCGCGCCATCGGTGATGAAGTAGGGCCCTCGTCCGACAACATTCCCGAACATCAACAGCGTTTGGCTGAGCAACGCAACCGGATCGGCTTCGGAGTGCGGGCCGATAGCATCGACGATCGAGCCAGCGAGACCTGCGAAAGCCTCCTCGCTCGGCAGGTCCGGCCACGATTGAACTGGCGCCATCTCGTCAGTGCGCGGGGTCGATTTGGTATTCGATTCCTCCACCGCGCGACCGTTAGGCGATGCCCGCCCATCCAACTGCGCGATGCGCTCGCGCGCCTCCGCTGCTGCCGATGGCCTATGCGGCATGGGGCCTCCGCATCCGAGCTTTGCGCGCTCGTCGCCCGCTCTCGGTCTCTCGGCCGGTGCTGTCGCACTCACCGAGGAAGACCCGATGCGTTGTCTCGCGAACATGTTCGTATTCCGCGAGCAGCGCTGCGATGGTGTCGATGTGTGCATCGTGCCGGAGCGCGAGCGCGAGCGAGCCCTCCGCTTCCTCAGTCTTGCATTGCCAGCACGCCGCGTGGAAGAGGCGATCCATCCGCCACGTCGATGGTCGGTCGAGACGCTGGCCGTCGACACCGGCACGAAGCCGCTGCGCCCAGCGCTCACGATAGGGTAACGGGCCATCGTCGTCCGCTGCGGGCTTGTTAGGCGCGCCCACCGTCTCGTCATCGCTCATGCCACACCTCGGTCGGGCCAGCGATCGAAATACTTTTGCAGCGCGTCCTGCTCCGCCCCCTGCGCCCGGTCGCAGCTGGCCCACGCGTCTTGGTCGATCAGCGACTCGATGTGATCCTGCACGCGGCGGCGCAATGTGGGCGGGTACATCGCGTCGATTTCCCAACAGCGGGTGCCGTAGTGCTCGGCTGATTTACAGCCGAATCGTCTTCCATCGGACGTTGAGCACGGGTCCGACAACCTGGAGTGTGCCGTCGCGTATTGCCTCTTGCAGCGCCGGAGAACTGATCCACGTGTCAACGAATCGTTTGCGCGGCGTGACGCGAAACTCCACTCGGACTTGCATGCGCCTACTGTGTAGCCGGAAGAGCGTGAACCCATCACCCGGCGAGAGCTCAGGGAACCCTTCCCATCGACGTACTACCTGTAGCGTCATCGCCTCCGTCGGCAGGACGCGGCAGCGATTCACGATGTGAAGAGCGAGCGGCCAGGTAGTCACGGCATCCTCACGTTGCGAAAGTGCTCGGTGTTAATTCCTGACACGCGCGCAAACACCGGTGTCACCGTTAGGCCGAGGCCACGTCAGCTTCGAGCGATGTCGCGCGACCACGCAGCCATTTGGTCAAATCCCTCTCATCGACCAGCCAAATGTGCTCCGCCGCGCGTGAAGCTCTTAGCTCGCCGCGCAGAATGGCGCCTGTCACGACGTGGCGGGAACAGCGATAGCCTAGCTGGCGCGCTCGCCTCGCCGCGCCGGTGAGGCTGTAGTGGGTGCGTCGACCATCGGCCATTACCGAACTCTCCCTATCAAAGACTAAGAGGAGACGCTGAGTCGTCTCTGCGCCGACAAATTGCTCCCCGCTTGCCCTAGCGGGGAGCCGCGCATTGCGCTAACATCAGGCATGGCACGCCCTGATATCAGCGCACCGCGCAAACGCCGCCGTAATAAAGCAGGCCATCAACTCGTCTCGACATCGGGTGGCGTAGCAGGCGATCAGCTTCGTCGCCGCATCGCCCGTCTACGAGACCATTTACGGCTATCAAAGCGCGCGTTCGCCGAAAAGACTGGCGTGAATAGCCGACGCGTGACCGATTGGGAGCGCTCGGGGCGACCGGACGTTGGCAGTCTGCGCCAAATCGCCGAGAAGGTCCACGTCGATCTGTATTGGTTGCTTGGCATCTATGGCGACGATGCTGACCCGATGTTCCGAGACGTATCGCGCTCGCTCAGCAGGCTCGCCGATGATGTTGCCGCGTATGTGTCGGACGAGGTCCGTCGTGTCGGAGACGGAAAGAAGTGGCCAGCGGACCTGCTCAACGCGATGGCGCTAGTGGGCGATGCGGTCCTCGACGACATGATTGATGGGCAAGTCAAGGCAGTCGCGAACGCGTCGAGGCGCGCGGGCGAGGTGCATGACGGTCTAGCGATAGGCAATCCGCGCGCGGACCAGCTTCCCGCCGACCTGTTCAACAACATTGCGCGCAATATGCTGCGTGCTGGCGCATGGGCCGATCTAAGCGCAGTCGAAAAGTCAAAGGCGCTCCGCGCCAAAACGGACCGAAGGAAGGGTTGACCTCATGCCACGCAAAAAGACTCCCGGCAACATCGAACGATTAACGGATTGCTATCGCGTTAGGCTCTCTGTTGGCGGTGAGCGTCACTATTTCACGCTCCCGACGACGGTGCGCGCCGATGCTGTGGCGTTTGCCAAAAAGAAGTACGACGAGCTTACGCGCAGCGCCGAGGCGCGCGCCCGGGCTGGCATCGAGGGCGTCAGGAGAATCAGTGCGTTGCTCACGGACTTCGAGGCCGAGGCGCTACCGCCGCTCGCGAAGGGCGCTGCCGACGCCTATCGAGACTCGCTCAAGCCGATCCGCGCCTACTTCGTCGACGTACTTGAGGACCCGAGGCTCGAATCGATCCAGGCGAAGCATGTCGAGAACTATCTCACATGGCGCCGCTTGCGCCGGGGCAAGAAACCGCGTAGCGGACGCCGCGCGCCTCGAAAGGCGGAACAGCACACGGCTGAGTCGCCGCCGAAGCCGGTCAGCAATCGCACCCTCGCGAAGGATCGCGCGGTGCTTCACCGTCTTTTCGCGTTCGCCGCCCGTCGTCAGTACGTCGACAGTAACCCTGTCGCGCGCACGGAAAGGCCGAAGGCCGACAAGCACGAGCCCGTAATTCTGAACCCCGAGCAGTACGAAAAGCTGCTTGACGC
>DATEHJ010000210.1:0-10695 GCA_035279645.1 Gemmatimonadaceae bacterium | reverse complement strand
GAATCGCATTGTTCGGACTTACACCGGCCCGATGTGGCACGGGCCGTCGCTGTCGGAAGTTTTTCGCCACATCACGCACGAGCAAGCGGCGCAACGGCCGATTCCATCCGCCCATACGATTTGGGAATTGGTGCTGCACATCATCACGTGGGTCGACGTACCGCACCAGCGTCTCGGCGGCGACGAACGAAAGGACGTCACGACCGATGAGGATTGGCCCAAGCCACCGGCGGCGACCGCCGATGGCTGGCACGCGGCGGTCGCGCGTGTCGAGGCTCGGCATCGCGCGCTCGCCGCCGACGTGAAGGTCCTGGCCGACGACGCGCTCGACGCCAAAGTTGTCGGGCACGACTACAGCGTTCGCGAGATGCTCCATGGCGTCGTCGAGCACAGCACCTACCACGGCGGGCAGATCGCGCTTCTCAAGAAGCTCGACGCGAGCTGAGGCCCGTTAGGCTTCCCGTTCCATCGCCACTTCCGCGTCGAGACTCTCCTTGTCGCGGAAGATCGTCGCGACGGCAGTCGTCCTCTCGCCGTCGACGAAGCGCACAGTGACGTCGCGATCCTTTGCCGACCCGTCGACATCGACGCGGTCCCAGCGCTCGGCGTGACCGACGTAATTGATCGACACGTCGTAGTGGGCGCTCCAGAAAAACGGCACTTGATCGAAGCGCTCGCGCGCGCCGAGAACGTTACGCGCTGCGGTTTGACCCTGGCGTTCAGCGACGACCCAGTGTTCGACGCGAATGGGCGCAGCACTGCGCGGGTCGGGCCAGCGCGCGATGTCGCCGGCGGCGTAGACGCCTTGCGCACTCGTCATCAAGTACTCATCGACGACGACGCCCTTGTCGATGCGGAGCCCGGCGTCCTGCGCCAGCAGAAGACGCGGCCGCACGCCGACGCCGATTACGACGAGATCAGCGGGTAGTCGCTCACCGTTGGCGAGTGTCACTGCATCGCGCTCGATCTTCGTCGCGGTTTGCTGGAGGTGAAACGTGACGCCGTGCTCCTCGTGCAACGACTTGATGAATTCACCGAGCGCGCGACCCATGACACGCTCCAGTGGCACGACTTCCGGAGCGACGACGTCCACCGTGAGGCTGGAGTTACGGGTGCGAAGCGAGGCAGCGACCTCGAGGCCGATGAAGCTGGCGCCGATGACGACCGCTTGCGTCGCCAGTTGCGCCGCGGCGACGATCGCGCGGCTGTCGCGCAGCGAGCGTAGATAGTGCACGTGCGGCAAATCGGCGCCGGGGGTCGTTAGGCGCACCGGTTCGGCGCCGGTCGCGAGGATGAGCGCGTCGTACGAGAGCGCACCGCGCCCCTCGACTTGTAGCGTGCGCGCGGCCGGGTCGAGCTTCATCGCACGTCCACGGACCCGGGTCACCTGGTGATCGTCATAGAATCCCTCGGGGCGGAGCGGGATCCACTCTTCGGGGGCGTTTCCGGCGAGGTAATCCTTGGAGAGGTTCGGCCGATCGTATGGCGATCCGCTGTCGTCATCAACGACGATGAGGTCGCCGCGGAAGCCACAGCGACGCAGCATCTCAGCGGCGGCAGTGCCGGCCGCACCGGCGCCGACGATTAAGACTTTGCTCAATTCGGACTTCGGGAACGTGCCGGGGTAGGTCGGCGCGAGTGGAGAGCGCTCGACTCTCTCACCGACAACGATCTGACCACCGCGACGCTCGACATGCCAGCAGGCCACTGGATTGAGCGCCGGCGCACGCAGGGCTTCGCCGCTCCGCAGGCTGAAACAGGCGTGGTGCCAGGGGCAGCGCACGGTGTCGCCAACCAACTCGCCCTCGGCGAGCGGACCACCATAGTGCGAGCACGTCGCGCCGATCGCGAAATACTCGCCGTTGACGCGCGCCAGAAGCACGGCCTCGCCATTCGCATGTCCCAGCAGCTTCTCCCCGTCGGCCAGGGTCTGCGCATCGATACCGGCTGCGAGATCCGGCCCGCTGAGTTTCGTCTCTGCCGCTCCTTCCGCCGTCGTCATGAGCCCCCTCCGCCGAAGAATCGTCGCCGCATTGGCGTCAGTCGACGCGACAATCATACCTTGTCACGACGAGTGTACAGCGCGGCAACCACAACCCCAGAACCTTATGAATACCGACGAATCCTTGCGCTATCCCACGGGACGATTCCACCGGCCGTCGCGCCCGTTGGAGAATGGTGAGCGTCGTCAGATGATTGATACTATCGATCGCGCGCCGAACGACATCCGGGCCGCGATTCGTGGGCTGTCTGATCCTCAGCTCGACACGCCATACCGACCTGGTGGCTGGACGGTTCGCCAGGTCGTGCATCACGTACCCGACAGCCACATGAATGCGTTCATTCGGTTCAAGCTCGCTCTCACCGAAGAGACGCCGACGATCAAACCGTACGACGAAAGCGAATGGGCCAAGCTCGCTGACGCCCGGGATACGCCGATCGAGACATCGCTCACGTTGTTGACTGCGCTTCACGAGCGCTGGGTGGGGCTCCTGCGGTCAATGTCGCCGAGCGACTTCGGCCGGAAGCTCAACCACCCAGAATGGGACGCACCCTTGTCGCTCGATTCGATGTTGGCGCTTTACGCCTGGCACGGGCCGCACCACACCGCGCACATCACCAGCCTCCGCAGTCGAAGTGGCTGGTGACGCTAAGCCTGCCGAGGTTAGCGCTCGCCGGCGCCGGCGGCGGCGACCGTGGCCGGTCGATCGACGAGCAGGTCGAACTTCACGACGATGCGGTTCTCGGTGCGCAGAACACCGAAGAGCGCGGTGGGCGGCGTAATGCCGTAGTCAGTCATGAGAATCGGCAACGCGCCTTGCGCGCGCAGGGAGCCGTCGCGCAGCTGCTGGACCTCGACCGGCACTCGGACGACGTTCTCGCGACCGGCAATGCGGAGCGTGCCCTGCATAACGAGCGAGTGATCTCCCTCGCCCGATTGAGCAACGACGTCGAAGTGACCGACGATCTCACGACAGTCCGGCTCGTCGTCGACGTGGAGCGCCTTGTACATGATGTTGTCCATCTGGCTGCGCCCGCAGGTGAGCGCATGCGTCGGCACGCGCACCTCCACGCGCCTCAGCCGCGCGATCGAGGGGGGCGCATCGGCGTACGGCACATCGTCGTCGAGATCGATCGAGGCGTCGAGCGTTGTCGCGTCGCAGCGCCAATCACGCACGTTCGAGCTGCCCTCGAGCCACAACCTGCTGTCGGGGCGCACGGTGAGTCGCACCGGCATGACGGTTGGTGAGAGAGAGTCCGCGTTGGTTGACGCGATCGATTGTGCGGAAACGACGGAGCCGGTGAACAAGGAGAAAGCGAGGCTCGTCAGAACGATATGCTTCATGCGGCTACCTTCTTGGGCACGGGCGTCACAACATCCATCTCCGGCGGGCGCCTTTGCCCTGCTCGTCTGAGTTTCGGTTCGCAGCGTGAGTCTTTACAGCCGCATAAAGGGCAATGCGAATGCCGCGACCGTCGCCATTCTTCGTGACCACAACAATTGGACGATTTGACAACTGCAGCGTATCCGCGCTGTCACTTTGCCCCAGTGACATTCGTCACACGCGATTTCACGCATGACGCCGAGGGAACGTAAGGCGGACAAAACGCGCTTTAACGTTCCTTCGCGTAAGGCGTCCTCTAAGGGCGCGCCGCAAGACCGTCCTCCCCGGTGCGCGAGGTTTTTCACGGCGAGGACGGACGACCGTCGTCAGGGTAGGAGGATGCTTATGCGAAGCGTCTCGTCAGCTGTGGTGACCATGGCACTCGTTATGTTCGTCGGAGCGAATGCTGCCGCGCAAGCCGCGACGCAAGCCGGCACGCCGGCGGCGCAGGCCGATTCGGCACACAGGCGCGAGCTACGCCACGACAGGCGCGATCTGCGACAGGATCGCCGTGATCGGCGTCAAGATCGGCGCGATATCGGGCAGGACAAGAGCGACATCCGGCACGATGACCGCGATCTTCGTCAAGATCGACGCGACATCGCGCAGGACAAGAAAGAGCTTCGCGAAGCGCGGAAGGACGGCGACAAGCAGGAAGTGCGCAAGGAAGAGCGCGACCTTCGTCAGGATCGCCGCGACGTGAGACACGACGAGGCGGATCTGCATCATGATCGCAAGGACGTCCGCGAGGATCGCAGCGACATTCATCACGATCGACGCGACATCCGACATGACCGCCGCGACATCAAGAAGGACAAGAAGGAAAAGCCGTAAGCAGCGCTCAGCTGATGGACCGCGCATGAAAGCGAGAGCCCACGCAATGGCGTGGGCTCTCGCCTTTGTGCGCGAGCTCAATCGCTCGCGGATGAGCCGACAGTCTCTCTCTCGAGTGCCGGCGTGACTGGTATCCCCGCGGTCGACTCGCTCGCGGTCTTCACCCAGCACCGCAGCACTTCGGCGACGCTCCACGCCTGAGCGATGCACCCGCGTGGCGTGTACGGTTCCTGTGCATCGAAGATCTCGCCAATGGTGCCGAGTCCGTAGACTCCCAACTCGTCGGTGAAAGCGCTGAGAAAACGACGCGCGCCCGTCATGTCGTCGGGATGTACTTTGATCCAGGCATCAACCCACGGCCCGATGAGCCATGCCCACACCGTACCCTGGTGGTACGCGGCGTCGCGTGCGCGGAGATCGCCGAAGTAGCGCGATTTGTAATCGGGATCCCCCGGCGCGAGCGAGCGAAGTCCCAGAGGAGTCAATAGTCGCTTCTCGACGACGTCGAGCACAGCTTCCCAGCGCGAGCGATCGAGCACTGGGTTGTCGAGTGAGATGGCGAACAACTGGTTTGGCCGGCAGTGCCGTGAATCGCCATTCTCGCCGTCGACGACATCGTACAGGTAACCGAGGTCGTCGCTCCAGAAGCGTTTGTTGAACGACTCGCGAGCCTGCGCCGCGGCGTCGGTGATGCGCGACGTAAAACCGTCGTGGTCTCGTTCCTCTTCGAGCCACATCGCCAGGAGCCGGAGCGCATTGTACCACAGCGCGTTGATCTCGACGGCCTTTCCGCGCCGCGGCGTTACGACCCAGTCGTCGACCTTGGCGTCCATCCATGTAAGCTGGTAGCTGGCCGCACCCTGCACGAGCAGTCCATCCGCGGGATCGACGTGAATACCGAACTTGGTGCCTCGCAGATGGTGCTCGATGATGGATTGCAACGTCGGCAGCGCCCTAACGAGTGTACGCCGATCGTCCGTGACGTGGACGTAACGGTGCAGCGCGTGGAAAAACCAAAGCGTTGCGTCGGCGGTGTGATACAACCCCTCGTTGCTCCCGTCGGGGAACATGTTCGGGATGAGACCGTCGCGCACGTAGTGCTCGAAGGTGCGAAGAATGAAGCCCGCTTCACGATGGCGACCCGTGACGAGCGTCAGCCCCTCGAGGCTGATCATCGTATCGCGTCCCCAATCGGTGAACCAGTGATAGCCCGCGATCACCGAGCGGATCTCATCGCCGGTCGCCGCGGCCCGTGTCGAATCGACGATTCGGCCGGCGGGGGTGAAGATGAATTGGTCGGCGGCGAGTACCAACTCGGCCGCGACCTCGTCGCTGATTTGAGGATGCGTTGCGATCGCCGAATCGAGGAGCCGTCGGCGCCGCTCTTCTTCCCATCCGAACGCTGCCGTGGGCGGAAGGGCGGACATCACTTCCTCGGTCTCCGCGGACGCCACGAGCGTAACCGGAACGTTCGGGACGAGCTCGATCTCGAAGCGACCAGGCGCCCAGAGGGTGCCGCGAAACTCGTAGCCTCGCTCCTCTTCGACGGGGTAGAGAAACTCGCTCGTCAGCCGCTCCTCGTGCACGAACGACGCGCTCGCGCCGTCGACGCGTACTCGCAAGGGCGGGAGGCTGTCGTCCCCCGCGTCGAAGACATAGTACCCGGCCGACTGCGACAGGGAGTACCGGGTCGCGATCTTGATATTCACCGGCGCTTCGTACGACCGAAAATGCAACGCAGGATGCAGCTCGAATTTCACCGGTGTATCGCCTTTCGTTAGGCAATATCGGACGAAGACGGTGTTTTGCTTGTGTGGCATGTACAGGCGCTTCTCGACGCGTGAGCCGTCCAGCTCGTACTCCCAGATCGGAAGTCCCGCCTCGAGTCGGAAGCCGGAAAGGCGCTTCGCGACTTCGCGATCGAGTCGACCGGCAACGCGCTCCTCGCCATTGAGCGCTGTCGGCTCACCGCCGGCGACGCAGATGCGTTCACCGAGATGATTGAGCATCACCAGCCGGCCGATGGGATTCGGCAGCGCCGCCACGAGCAATCCGTGGTAGCGGCGCGTGTTGACGCCGGCGACCGTCCCTGACGAGTAGCCACCGAGTCCGTTCGTCACAAGCCATTCGGCCGCGCACAGCGTTTTCGCGCCATCGTCCTCGTCGCGTGGAACGACGAGCGGGCGCGTGATTCTATCGAGCAGTCGTCTCATGTCGGGCTTTCCACTGCGCACGAGCTTCCCTTTCCGAGGTGGCCTGATGAGGAGCTGGTGGTGCATCGTCCCGCGGCACCGGCTCGAGCACGATCGTCGATTCTGCGGGCAGCACCCAGCCTCCGTCGTCGCTATCGACCGGAGGTGTACCGCAACCCCCGTACGCCGGGGCCTCCGATGACCACAATGGCCGCCACAACATTTCGGCTGGTGGCGCGACCAGCGGCTCCGCGAGCGGCTCGGCTCGCAGTCGTGGACCAAGATTGACGGCGATGAGGCGGTCGAGCTCGATTCGTTCACCGAAGTAGCGCAGCGCGAATGCTTTCTCGGAGAGCGTCGCGCCGTCGATTGCGCGCGCGGACGTACCCCGGCTATTCGCCTCATCGAGCAGGCTCTGGCGTCGAAGGGTGACGTCGCTTCTCCGCAGACGGATGAGGTCGCGCACGAGCGCCAACGCTGGCGCCCGACCCGCGTCGCGACGCTCGGACCAGTCCAGCTTGCAGCGGTCGAAAGTCGCTTCGCTCATTGGGTCGGCGAGCCGCGAGAGCATTTCGGGGGTCGCGAGCTGCGCGAACTGACCGAGAAACTCCTTGCGGCCACGAGCAACGAGCTTCGCGAGCTCACCCTGGTGATCGGCGAAGTACAGAAAGGGCGCCGACGCGAGAAATTCCTGCCCTTGAAACAGCATTGGCGTCTGCGGAAGCAACAACAGCAGCGCCATCATCGCGCGATAACCACTCGGGGACGCGAGCTGATGCGCCCGCAGGCCGAACGCCGAGTTGGCAACTTGGTCGTGGTTCTCGACGAAGTTGACGAATCTTGCCGGCGGGATATCGAGCGCGGTGCTACCACGGCGCCCGCGCTGCCATCGCAGCCACTCGCCTTGATACAGAAATCCATATTTCGCGGCCGAGATGAACTCCTGTGCGACGCCGCGATAGCCGCTGTAATATGCCTCGCTTCGGCCGGTGAGCGCGACAAGCGCGCTATGGTGAAAGTCGTCGTTCCAGAGCGCGTCGAGCGCGCACCCGCCGACAGATGTGTGACGGAGCAACGTTGGATCCTGCGGCTCGTTCTCGGCGACGATGATCGTCGCGCGGCCGCTCGCGGCTTCGCGTGCGCATGTCGCGATGTCCGAGAGAATGTGTGGTCTCGACGTGTCGAAGATCTGCTGCGTCGCATCGAGCCGTAGGCCGTCGAAGTGGAACTCTTCGATCCAGTAACGGGCGTTGGCGGTGAAGTACTCACGGACCGGGGCCGACTCCTGCCCGTCGAAATTCAACGCCTCGCCCCACTCCGTAGCTCCGTGAAAGTAGTGATTGCTAAACTCTTTCAGGTAGTTCCCGTCGGGGCCAAGATGGTTGTAGACGACGTCGAGGATGACGGCGACGCCACGCGCGTGCGCGGCGTCGACGAATGCGCGCAATTCATCGGGCTCGCCATACACGTGGTGCGGGGCGAAGAGTGCGACTCCGTCATAACCCCAACCGAAGCGCCCCGGGAATTCGGCGAGCGGCATCAATTCGAGAACGCTCACACCGAGGTCCGCAAGCTCGCCGAGGTGCGCGCTCGCCGCCGCGTAGGTGCCTTCGCGGGTAAACGTGCCGACGTGCAGCTCGTAGATCACTGCTCCGGCGAGCGCTGGCCCGCGCCACTCTGCATCGCGCCACGAATAGCGCCGCGCATCGACGACGCGCGAGGGACCGTGTGGGCCCAGGGGTTGAAATCGCGAAGCCGGATCGGGGAACTCCCCGCTGTCATCAAGGCGGAGCTTGTAGAGCGTGCCCTCGGATGCACCTGGCACGGTACCCGAGAAATATGCGGCCCCCTCGGCCTCGAGCTCGGTCGTCGAAACGACAGAGCCCGATGCGTTCAGCGCTACGAATGCGACCCTTTGACGTCTTGGAGCCCAAACTCTCGCGTGGACCGAGTGGTCGGGGGCGATTTCCGCTCCGATAGGAAAACGTCGCCAAGCCGTGAGCTCCGCCGCGACGGTCGCATTTGGATTTGCCATGACGTCGGCAATCCGGGCAGGAACGATACCATTTCTTGACGCTGCCTCACTGCTGGTCGGGCAGTGGGAACTCTAGGCGAAATTACGTGTTAAGTTCATGAGATTTCACATACATCCGTCGTGACTCGCTTCACAGCGCGGGCGTCTCTCCATTGCGGGGATGACATAGGCTAAGCCGTCCGCTCTTTCGCTCCCCACCGATCCGCCATATCTCTTGGGGACCGCGACATATGCCTCATCGAACCCCCACTCCTCCACCTGCGCGAATCACTGTCCAATCCCCCGAGAGAAGCGATTCGGGGGCGAGCATGGACGTTCGCCGGACGGAGCAAATGGCGGCTCTTCGCGAGGCGGTGGGGAACAATCTCAGCGTCATTGTTTTACTGGGGAGCGATCTCGACGAGCGCAGCGATTGGCGCAGCTCGGCGTACCTCGCGCTCGAGGAAGCCACCGGCTCTCTCGTCGTGGTGGCACTCAATGAGCGAATGGGGTTGGGTGCGGGGTATGATGTCACACTGTGGCGATCCCTCGAGGAATCGTTACCAGGACCGTTGAGTTGGTGTACGCTATGTGGTTCCGAAGTGCAGGGCTGGACGCGATACTGTTCGTGCGGCGCGGATCTTTCCGGGATAGCGCCAAGTACGGAGAGCGCGCGTCGTGAGCTGTTCGACCAAGTCCGCCAGTCGGTTGCGGGCGAATTTGAACTGCTCGGCAGTTTGCCGTATGCAGGTGGTGGTGGACCGGCGTACTTTGCGCGGCGGACCGAGGGGAACGCGGTTGTGGCCCTTCGTATGCACGCGGACGGCACGTTCGATGACGGCACCCAGCGCATCTCTCTGTCGCTTTCTGAGCCATTGGGAGAGATGGGCGCTGGTGTGTCTTCGTTAGTTGGGCGCTCGCCGCACTCAGGACCGGTGCATTTCACTCCAGTAGACTCGATTGGTGTCGTGAGCGACGAAACTGCAGCACGCCAAGTCAGCGGGAAGAAGAAACGAGTCGACGGCTCCAAGGCCGCCGAGTCGCTTGGCGTGAGCGCATTCGGATCGGGCGCCCTCGCGCAGCAGCCGACTCCCCCGGAGGGAGAGGCGATCGCGATCGCCAAGGTATGTCCGCAATGCGGCGTCGAATACGACACCGCGTCGCGCTTCTGTCCGAATGACGGCACGCCACTTCGCCCCAAAGGCTCCGCGGATCCGTTCGTCGGACGCGTACTCGCCGAGCGTTATCACATGCTCAAGCGCTTGGGTGAGGGCGGAATGGGCAAGGTCTACCTCGCCGAGCATGTGAAGATGAATCGGCAGTGCGCGGTGAAGGTCATGAACAGCGCGCTGCTCAACGACTCGGAATCCGCGCAGCGCTTTGCACGCGAGGCGTCGAACGCGGCGCGCATCATCCATCCGAACGTCGCGGCGGTTTTCGACTACGGCGAGACCGACGGCGTCGTGTATCTCGTGATGGAGTATGTCGAGGGTGAGCCGCTGACGCGCCTGCTCGAGCGTGAGAAGAGCCTGGCCCCGGCGCGCGCGGTCGATATCGCGCATCAGGTAGCGGAAGCGCTGGTCGCTGCCCATGAGCTGGGGATCGTGCATCGCGACCTCAAGCCCGACAACATCATCATTGCACCGGGCAAGAATGGTCATGACATCGCCAAGGTCGTGGACTTCGGCATCGCCAAAGCAATCGAGGAGGCGCCGGCCGAGTCGTTGACGCGCACCGGCCTCGTGATCGGAACGCCGGAGTACATGAGTCCCGAGCAGTTGCTTGGCGATCCAGTCGACGCGCGCAGCGACATCTACAGCCTCGGCTGCATTCTTTATCAAATGCTCACCGGACGCCGTTCGTTCGACGAGACGACGCGTGAGCAGATGATCAAGCGTCGTCTCACCGAAAAGGCGCCGCACCCTCGCGACCTCGTTCCTGACCTGCCGAAGACGCTCGACTTGATCGTTGTGCGGCTCCTCGCGCGTGCGCCGCAGGATCGTTATGCGACCGTCGCCGAGGTGCGCGACCTGCTTATTCCGGCGATCGCGCTCGAGGGCGGGTTCGACGATCCAAGCTGGCGCCCGCCGACGACGCGCAGCAATCCGACGGTTTTCATTCAAGCGGCCGAGCAGCCGACGCAGCAGATGACGCCGTATCCAGGTATCACGGCGCAGCGTCCGGCGTGGCGACGACCGACGGTGCTCGGATCGGCGGCCGCGCTGATCATCGCGGTCGCCGCGACCGCCACCGTGATCACGCGCAACGT